>JACDCN010000042.1 GCA_013817555.1 Actinomycetota bacterium | reverse complement strand
GACCGCGGCGCCGACCAGCCAGACGAGGAGTACCACGACGGCCATGACGACCCAGAGGCGACGGTCTCTCACATCCACAAGCCTAGATATGAAACAGCCCCCCGGCCGCGAAGCGGACGGCTTTAGGGATTTCGCGCGACCGGAATCCGCGCGAGCGGATTCTAGTCTTGCGCCGAGTAGCAGCCTAGACATAAACAGACCCCCGGCCGCAAAGCGGACGGCTTTAGAAATTTTGCGACCGGAATCCGCGCGAGCGGATTCTGGTCTTGGCGCCGAGTAGCAGCCTAGATATGAACAGACCCCCGGCCGCGAAGCGGACGGCTTTAGAGATTTTGCGCGACCGGAATCCGCGCGAGCGGATTCCGGTCTTGCGCCGAGTGGCAGCCTAGATACGCTGATCGAAGTGCTCGCAGCCAACTATCGCTCCGGCGACGACTTCGTGGTCGAGTTTCTCGGCCATCGCTTCGAGTTCAGCTCCGACGACTTCGGTGAGCGTGTCACGGCAGCCGCGGTTCGACTCGAGCTCGTCGCTTCGAACGACCTGGACGCGGACGAAGCGGGAGACCTCGTCGAGCTCGTCGCCGACGGCCGGATCGTGGACCCGCGCAGCGGGCTCGGGCTGTACCTCCTCCGGCACTGGGAGCACGTGTCGCTCGTGAAGCAGGAGTCGCTCGTCTACTGGCTCCGCAAGCTCGTCTTCCGAGGCGCTTGGCTCGACCATCGGGTCAAGGAGGGCTTGCTGGACGTGTCGTGGGAGGACAACACGGGCGATTTCGGGTATGCGGAGCCGAAGGGCGGGCGAACGCTCTTGGAGCTCGCTCCGGTTCCTTCGTGGCGCGAGCTTCAGTACCGCGGGTGAGACCAGACTTGGAACCGGGTCTGGCTTCAGGCAGACCCCTCGGCCGGCGTGAAGCCGACGCGGCGCTCGGGATCCGGCGCGGAGATCTCGATCGCCTTCACCGCCCCGATCGGGACGATCACGCGCCGGGGCTCCTCCCCCTCCGACCGGTGTGGGGTGAAGGAGAAGAACCCGAAGCCCGGGTCGGCGGCCGTCGTCGCAACGAGGTAGCGCGATCCGTCGGCGAGCTCGATCCGGAGCTCCGCCTGCTCGAGCCCGTGCTCCTGCACGAAGTCGGCGACCATGCGCGTGATGCGAGCGACGAACTCGTCGAGCGGGCCCGCCATCTCAGGCGTCCAGACATGTGGCGTGGTCGTCAAAAGAGCCCGTTCGAAGGCGTCGCCGCATCGATGTGCTCGCGGCCGAGCGCTGTGATTACGCGCCCCCGTGGCGTCCGCTGGATGAAGCCGAGCTGCAGCAGGTACGGCTCGTAGACGTCCTCGATCGTGTCAGGCTCCTCCCCGAGCGACACCGCCAGCGTCGAGAGCCCAACCGGCCCGCCTCCGAACTTGTGCGTGATCGCCGTGAGCAGCTCCCGATCGGTGCGCTCGAGGCCGAGCCCGTCCACCTCGAGCAGCTCGAGAGCCTCGCGGGCGATGTCGAACGTCACGGCGCCAGAATGGCGCACCTGAGCTACATCACGGACGCGCCGCAGAATCCGGTTCGCCACGCGAGGCGTGCCCCGCGCGCGGCCGGCGATCTCTTCTCCGGCGGACTCCTCGATCTCGACCCCGAGGATACGGGCGGAGCGACTGACGATCGAAGCGAGCTCGCCGGGCTCGTAGTAGCCGAGCCGGAAGGTCATGCCGAAGCGATCGCGGAGCGGCGTCGTCAGGAGGCCCGTGCGCGTGGTGGCGCCGACCAGCGTAAACGGCGGAAGATCGAGCGTCAGCGTGCGAGCGCCCGCCCCCTGGCCGACGATGATATCGAGCCGAAAGTCCTCCAGAGCCGGGTACAGGATCTCCTCGATCGCCCGATTCATGCGATGGATCTCATCGATGAAGAGGACGTCGCGGTCTTGCAGGCCCGTGAGGATCGCGGCCATGTCTCCCTTGCGCTCGAGCGCAGGACCGGCGACCGTGCGAATGCCGACGCCGAGCTCCTCGCGAATGATCGTCGCAAGCGTGGTCTTGCCCAGGCCCGGCGGGCCGACGAGCAGGACATGGTCGAGCGCGTCACCTCGGCCCCGCGCAGCTTCGAGCGCGATCTGTAGCTGTTCCTTCGTTCGCTCCTGACCGACGAAGTCGTCGAATCGGCGGGGCCGCAGTGACTGCTCGACCTCCTCGTCGCCCTCCTGGAGCACGGGTGTCAGGAACTGCGACGTCATGCCGCATTCCTCAGCGCCGCGCGCACGCGCTCCTCCGGCGAGAGATCAGGATCGGTGCGGGCAAGCGCCTGCTCGGCTTCGATGACGGAATACCCGAGCTCCACGAGCGCATCGCGAGCAACCACATGGCTCGATGTCGGCGCCGCCTGCAGCGGGACGACATCCTCGCTCCCGAGCTTCTCCTCCAGCTCGAGAACGATCCGCTCGGCGGTCTTCTTGCCGATGCCGGGGATCGCCTGGAAACGCGCAGGATCGCGGAGCGCGATCGCCCGCCTCAGCTCGGAAGGGGGCGCACTCGAGACGACGGCGAGCGCCACCTTCGGCCCGATTCCGGTTACGCCCAGGAGGTGGAGGAAAAGCTCGCGCTCAGCAGGCTCCGCGAACCCATAGAGCTGAAGGGCGTCCTCGCGGACGTGGAGGTACGTCTCGAGCGTCACCTCGGACGCGTCCGCCGCACGCCGAAGCGCGCTGGGCGTCGCCGCCACGAGGTAGCCGACGCCGCCGACGTCGAGGACGAGGCCGTCCGGCGTGCGTCCCGCGGGAGTGCCGCGAAGACGCGAGATCATCCTGCCGCCTCGAGAAGAGGCGGGGCCATCGCGTGACAGATCGCAACCGCGAGCGCGTCGGCCGCGTGCGTCGAGCCCGGCTCGGAGTCGAGATCGAGGATGAGCTTCACCATCCGTTGCATCTGTCCCTTCTCGGCCCGCCCGTAACCGCAGACCGCTTGCTTGACGCGCGCCGGCGCGTACTCAGCGCACTCGACCCCGACGGACGCGGCCGCGACGAGAACGGCGCCTCGCGCCTGCCCGACGGAGAGCGCGATGCGGGCGTCGGCACCCACGAAGGACTCCTCGAGCGCGACGGCGTCCGGCTCGTGCTCCGCAATGAGCGCTCGAACGCCCGCGAAGATCACCATCAGCCTGGCGTGCGGCCGCTCGCGCGCGGATGTCCGCCAGTGGCCTGAGACCACCGCCCGGAGGCGGCCGTCGCTTCCGTGGACGATCCCGTACCCGCATGCAGCCGTCCCTGGGTCGATTCCGAGGACTTTCACGTCCAGAGGTTATTCAGGCGCTCGGATGTTCTTTTCCGAGTTGCTTCGAGCAGGCGTCGTTAGCCGTTAGGACAATTCGTCTGCGCCCACGCCGAGAGCCGCTCTGATGCCTCAGCGACGCCCTGCTGATTGAACGACGCGAGCGCAGCCTGCAACTGCTGAACCTGCTCGGCGCTGGGAGTTTGACCTGCGTCGATCCCGATGTCCTGGAGCTCGGCCGCGTAGTCGGAGTACGCGTCAGCCAGCACCTTGACGTCGGCCTCGATCTCCTCGGGAACCTTGCCTGCGAGCTCCTCGAACTCGGCCGAGTTCTCGTCCGAGGAGCCGCTTGGGTCTGCGAAAGCCTGGCCGAAGCTCGCGACCGCGGCGACCAACGCGCGGCAGTCCTCGTCCGCGAACACGCCCGAGAGATCAGTGTCGTCTGTGGTTTCCTCGTCGGTCGTCGTCTCGTCAGTGGTCGTGTCGTCCGTGGTCGTCTCATCCGTCGTCGTATCGGTCAGCGTCGGGGTATCGCTCGCGGCCTCGTCGTCTCCGCCCCCACACCCGGAAACGACCAGCACGAGCGCGAGAAGGGCCACGGAAATCGCCAGCCAGCGCATCGCAAGCGACCCCCTAGCAGGGCTACGAGAGGTGTTCGGAGAAGAAGCCGACGATCGCCTCGTAGCAGCGAACCCGATTCGGCAGCTTCAAAACGTCGTGGCCCTCGTCCTCGAAGACGAGGTAATCGACGTCTTTCCCGCTGGCCCGCAGCCCTTCCACGAGATCGTGCGACTCTTGCTCGACGACGCGCGGGTCGTTCTTGCCCTGGATCACGAGCAGTGGGCACGCGATGTCCTCGATGTGCGTCTTCGGGGAGCGTTCGACGAGGAAGTCGCGATCCTCGTCCTTCTCGGGATCTCCAAGAATGAGCGCGAAGTACGGCTTCCACGTCTCGGGGATGCGCTGGGAGAAGGTGACCAAGTCGTAGGGGCCGAACATGTCGACCGCGCCGCGCCAGAGCTCCGGATGCCGCCCTGCGAGCGTCAAGGTCATGTAACCACCGTACGAACGGCCGACGACGCCCGCGCGCGAGACGTCGACGAGCTCGTCCTGCGGCAGGATCTCAGTCATCGCGTGCACGTGGTCGAGCCTGTCGAGTCCGCCCCAGTCCCGGTCGACCCGCTTCGTGTAGTCGAGCCCGTAGCCGGTCGAGCCACGCGCGTTCGGGACGAAGACCGCGAACCCCTCGAGCGTCAGGATCTGGATGAGCGGCATCGAGAACCACGCGAAGTTGGGGCGTTCCTGGCTCTGCGGCCCGCCGTGCACGTAGTAGACGAGTGGGCGCGCGCCCTCGTATCCGAGCTCGGGCGACGGACGGTAGAGGCGCGCAGACACCCGAAGGCCATCGTGCGAGTCGAAGGACGCGTCCTCGCCTTCGGAGAGCAGCTCGGGGGCGAGTCCCAGCACCCTTTCGCGGGTGCGCTGGACCGGCCCCTCGGCCGTGGGCTCGAGCAACCAGAGCTGCGTTGGATCGGTCGCAGTGCAGTACGACAGCGCGAAACGGCCGCTCCCATCGTCGTAGTCCAGCCCATGGAGAATCCCGCGCGAGAGCTCGCCCTTGCCGACAAGAACCCGCTTGACCTCGAGCGTCCGGGCGGACTCGTCGAAGACCGTCTCGTACACCCAGGAGCAGCCATCGATGCTGTATAGCGCCGCGTAGCGGCTGCCCTCGAGATGCTGGAGACCCTCGAACTCGCCCGCGCCCTCGTGGACGAGGCCGTCGATCGTCACAGGCTCGATCTCACCCGGGCCGTCCAGCTCGAGGTAGCCAGGGCTGCCGGCGTCGTCGAAGACGGCCGTCCTGAGGAGAACCCCTCTTCCGCTCACGGTGCCGTGGCTCGACGCGAGACCCGACGACGGCGACCCGAACCCCGACAACGGATAGTCGCAGCCTTCCTCGCGCTCGTCCAGCGGCGTGCCGTAGAGCATCTGGCGGCCTCCGGCCGCATCGACCTCGTACAGCACGATGTCACCGATCGTGTAGCCGTCGGCCAGCACCACTCGCGAGTGATCTGGCGTCCAGGCTGCGACAAACGCGCCGTAGGGACTCTGACCGATCGTCTCGGCCGCGCGCGTCTCGAGATCGACGCGGACTGCAGACATCATCGACTCCTCGCGCGACTGCACATTGAAGTACGCGGTGGAGGTTTCGAGATCCACGTCGAGCAGGCTCGAACGGCGGCCGTTGAAGGACTCTTCATCCAGAGGCACCGGGAAGCCACCCTCGATAGGCACCACGTACGGCACGTAGTTCTCGTCCCCGTCGTGGTCGATCATCAACACGATCTGCCCAAGACGTGGGAGCACATAGAACGAGTAGCCGATGATGAGCTCGGGATTCTGCAGGGCGAGCTGGGGTGGAACGAGCGGCTCGGGCACGCCTCCGGCAGCGTCCATCACGTACAGGCTGAGATGCCCGGAGAGATTCGAGATGAAATACAGGCGCTCGTCAGCGAGCTGCGGCTCGAGGAAGAGGCGCGCAGACAGCAGCGCCTCGATTCGATCCGCCGTCAAGCCTTCTGGGGAGTTGACCGCTACGGAGTCTGGCACGCGGTCTAGTGGTCTCTCCGGGAAGTCCGGTGTCGCTTGGCCGCGCGAAAACCGAGCAGCGCTAGGACGCAGGGAGCCCCCATATCAATAGATATCGGGGTAAGGTTTCGGGGCCCCCAGGAAGTGCGCAGCACTTTCTGGGGTAGGACTGAGGACGACGCGATGTGAAGCGTTTGCAGCCGACCAAGCGGTGCCGGGCTTCCTGGAGCGACCACTACTAGGAGGCTACAGCCTCGAGCACGGCATCGGGAATGTCGACGTTCACGTAGACGTCCTGGACGTCGTCCGACTCCTCCAGGCCCTCGACGAGCCGGAGCACCTTGCGCGCGATCGCCTCGTCGGAGATCGCAACCGTCGCCTTCGGAACCATGGCGAGCTCGGCCGACTCGACCGTGAACCCGGCTGCTTCGACCGCTTCCCGCACGGCCGTCAGTGCTTCCGGAGGTGCAGAGATCACGAAGCTCGAGCCGTCGAGCTCGACGTCGTCGGCGCCGGCGTCGGCGGCCGCGAGCAGGAGCTCCTCCTCGTCGACTCCGTCCGCCGCGGCGAGCACTACACCCCGGCGCTCGAACTGCCACGCGACCGCACCCGTCGTCCCCAGGTTGCCCCCGTGCTTGGAAAACGCGTGCCGAACATCGGAGGCCGTGCGGTTGCGATTGTCCGTCAACGCCTCGACGAGCACCGCCACGCCTTCGGGGCCATAGCCCTCGTAGACGACGGTGTCGTAGCTCGAGCCCTCGGGATCCTCGCCGGAGCCTTTCGCGATCGCGCGCTCGATGTTGTCCTTCGGCATCGAGTACGAGCGCGCCTTCTCGATCGCATTCTGAAGGGCGAGATTCGCTGCCGGGTCGGCGCCGCCCTCTCGTGCCGCGACGATGATCGCCCGCGAGAGCTTCGAGAAGAGCTTGCCGCGCTTGGCGTCCGCGGCGCCCTTCTTGTGCTTGATCGAGCTCCACTTGCTATGCCCGGACATGTTGCTCCTCTCGGACCATGTCGAGGAACAGCTGGTGGACGCGTGGATCGTCAGTCAGCTCGGGATGAAACGAAGCGAGCAGGAGACGCCCCTGGCGAACGAGCACGGGCTCGCCGTCGAGCTCTCCGAGCACTTCCAGGTCGCCGCCCAAGTCACGGATGCGGGGCGCGCGGATGAACACCCCGTGCAGCGGGCGCTCGTCCCCCGAGAGCTCGACATCCGCCTCGAAGCTCCGTACCTGGCGTCCATAGGCGTTCCGGTCGACCTCCAGATCGGCGAGACCGAGATGGTCACGATCCAACACGATCATCCCCGCACAAGTTCCGAAGATCGCCCCCTGGTACGCCCGGATAGCTTCGTCGAGACCGTAGAGACGCGCAAGGCGCATGATCGTCGTCGACTCACCGCCGGGGATCACCAGCCCGTCGAGCGCGTCGAGCTCCTCCGGCAAACGCACCTCGACGACCTCGGCTCCCAGGCGCTCGAGCACCTGCACGTGCTCGCGGAAGGCCCCCTGCAGAGCGAGCACCCCGATCCGCGGTGACCTCTCCATCTAGACGCTTGATCGGGAATTCACGGCGGGCCGGATGACGGCCACGACACGGCACCGGATCGCCACCCTCCCTCGCCGTCCAGGCTTACCAGCCTGAACGACGAGCGAGTGCGTCGCCCGGCTTGGTCGTGACCGCCTCCGGCTGCGCGTCAATTCCTGATCGAGCATCTCGAAAGCGCTACCAGCCGCGAACTTCGAGCCGTTCTTCGTCCGGGAGCGTGCTTGCGGAGATTCCGACCATCGGCTGGCCGAGACCCGCCGACACGTCGGCGAGCACCTTCGCGTCGTCGAAGTGCGTCGTCGCCTCGACGATCGCTCGAGCGCGGCGCGCCACGTCGTCCGCCCAGCCCTCCCGATCATCCAGCGGATCACGGCCCGATTTGAAGATTCCGGAGCCGACGAAGACGCCGTCCGCGCCGAGCTGCATGCACAGCGATGCGTCGGCGGGCGTGGCGATTCCGCCCGCGGTGAAGGTCACCACCGGCAGGCGCCCGTTCTCCGCGACCCAGCGGATGAGCTCGAACGGCGCTCGATGCTCCTTGGCGGCTGCGTGCAGCTCATCGCCGCGAAGCGTCTGAAGGCTGCGGATCGCACCGAAGACCGCTCGCATGTGCGTCACCGCGTTGACGATGTCGCCGGTGCCGGCTTCGCCCTTCGTGCGGATCATCGCCGCCCCTTCGGAGATCCTGCGCAGCGCCTCGCCCAGGTTGGTGGCTCCGCAGACGAAGGGCACGGTGAACTGCCATTTGTCGACGTGATGCTCGACATCTGCGGGAGTGAGGACCTCCGACTCGTCGATGTAGTCGACCTCGAGCGCCTGCAAGATCTGCGCCTCCGCGAAGTGGCCGATGCGGCACTTCGCCATGACCGGGATCGAGACCGCTTCCTGGATCTCGCGGATCCTCTGCGGATCCGACATGCGCGCAACGCCCCCGTCACGGCGGATGTCCGCCGGGACGCGCTCCAACGCCATCACCGCACAGGCGCCCGCCTCCTCGGCGATCCTCGCCTGATCCGCGTCGACGACGTCCATGATCACGCCGCCCTTGAGCATCTCGGCGAGGCCGGTCTTGACTCTCAGCGTGCCGTACTCCGCCACCTGCGGAGTGTAGCCGCGCGCCGACGTACGGTCGCTCCCCCGCCGTCCCCAGCCCCTGTGGAAGAAGGTACGAGAGTTTGCCCAAATTCCGCGCTTCCACCTGTGGAAATCGCCTGGAAAACCTCGCAAACGCCAATCCGATATGAAACAGATACCGGCTTCGGCGCGACTCCTCTCCCCGCAGGCGATTCGCCTGGCCCGAAGTTGCGCCACACCAAAGCAAGGGGCCCGCCCACCCGGGGCCCCTTGCTATTCCTGGAGAGGTCCGCTCAGCGTGGCTGCGGGACGATTCGGATGTAGGGACGCGGTTCCTTCCACCCGTCCGGCCAGAGCTCCTTGGCCTCGTCGTTCGAGACCGAGCCGGCGATGATGACGTCGTCGCCCGACTTCCAGTTCGCCGGCGTGGACACCTTGTGATTCGCGGTCAGCTGCAGGGAGTCGATCACGCGGAGCACCTCGTCGAAGTTCCGCCCCGTCGTCATCGGGTAGATGAGGATCAGCTTGACCTTCTTGTCCGGCCCGACCAGAAAGACGTTTCGCACCGTCTGGTTGTCGGCGGGGGTGCGCGCCTTCGGATCGCCCTCGACCTCGGCGGGCAGCATCCCGTAGAGCTTCGACACCTGAAAGTCGCCGTCGCCGATGATCGGGTAGTTGGGGGCGTGCCCCTGCGTCTCCTCTATGTCTCGAGCCCACTTCTCGTGATCTCCGGTCGAATCCACGGAGAGGCCGATGATCTTCACGTTCCGGCGGTCGAACTCGGGCTTGATCTTCGCCATGTAGCCGAGCTCGGTCGTGCACACCGGGGTGAAGTCCTTCGGGTGCGAGAACAGCACCGCCCACGAGTCTCCGATCCAGTCGTGGAACTGGATCAGGCCCTCAGTGGTGTCAGCCGCGAAATCCGGTGCGGTGTCACCGATCTTCAAGCTCATGTGCATCCTCCTTCTGTTTACGAGGGGCCCCTCATCGTTTGGGGGGCTAGTGCGCCAGTGCTCGTGTAACCCATTCCATCAAACGCGGCAAGTCGCACCCGTCTTCCCTCCTTGGGCTCGTGTGTCTGCCGCTCGTCAGTGTGCGCCGCCCGCGGGTCGACGTTGCGCAGCAGAGAGGATCATCTCCGCCTCGACCATGTTGCTCGCAGGGGCCGAGAGGAGCAGGAGGCCATCGGAGAACTCCAGCGCCCAGATCCTCGAATCGTCGCGCAGCACGTTTTGGTCGTCGAACCATCGAACCCGCCCTTCGACGATGACGCGGTTCTCGTCGAGCGGTGTGAACACATGGGCCACCGCCTCCCAGAGATGGCGGTCGAATTCCTGCTCCAGGAAACGTATGAACTCGTCGCGACCCCGAACGACATGGCCTGGTTGAACAGCCTTCAGCTCGAGAACCACGTCGGGATGGACTACCTCGCGCAGCTTCTCGAATGCGTGCTGTCCGAAGAGCGCGAAGTAGCGCCTCGCCAGGCGCTCGCTCTCGACCGTTCCTGCTGCGCTGCCCTCAGAGATGTCGAGAAGTATGAGCCTATCGGTGCAAGCCGTCCACCGTGGAGCCTCAGCCGGCATGGCCACGCGTTGCATGGGCCCGCCTGGACTCGAACCAGGGACCAACCGATTATGAGTCGGCTGCTCTAACCAGCTGAGCTACGGGCCCGCGGCGATCAGCGTAACCGACGGTTCTGTCCGGCCCGCTCCGTGCGCTGCTGACACAATGTCGGGCGGCGTGGAGACCTTCCAGTCCGAGTCGCAGCTTCGTACCGCCGGCGGGCTCACCGTCACGGACATCACTGAAGAGGTGCGGGACATCGTCCGCCAGAGCGGCATCCAGGATGGCATCTGCTCGGTGTACTCGCCGCACACCACCTGCTCGGTACGTGTCAACGAGTGGGAGCGCGGCTTCCTCGAGGACTTCGCCGTCCTGCTCAAGCGGCTCGTGCCGACCGAGCACTACTACGCGCACGACGACTGGGACCGCCGCACCGAGAACGTGTGCGAGGAGGACATGGAGATCGGGAACGGGCACGCGCACTGCATGTCGATGCTCCTCGGCCCGGCCGGGGAATCGATCCCGGTGCGCGACGGCGAGCTCGCGCTCGGTCAGTGGCAGCGGGTGCTCTTCCTCGAGCTCGACCGAGAGCGCGACCGGCGTTGGCTCGCCCAGGTCGTCGGCGTCTGAAATCTATTCCGGCGTGACGTAGGCAGCGCTCAGGCCGCCGTCCACGACAAAGGCCGCGCCGTTGACGAACGACGCCTCGTCGCTCGCCAGGAACAACGCTGCGTTGACGATCTCGCGCGGTTTCCCGAGCCGTCCCGTGGGCCAGTGCACCTGCCTTCGCGCGAACGCAGCCGGGTCATCGCCGAAGATCGCGAGCAGGAGCGGCGTCTCGACCGGGCCCGGGCAGAGAGCGTTGACGCGCACCCCCTGACGCGCGAACTGCACCGCGAGCTCGCGGCTCATCGAGAGGACGGCGCCCTTCGACGCCGTGTACGAGATCTGAGAGGTCGCCGCGCCGAGGATCGCGACGAACGACGCGACGTTGATCACCGAGCCGCCTCCTCGCTCGAGCAAGTGCGGGATCCCGTGCTTGCAGCAGAGGAAGACACCTTTCGTGTTCACGTCCTGGACCCGCTGCCACGCTTCCACACTCGTGTCGAGGACCGACGCGTCGTCCCCCGGAGAGATGCCCGCGTTGTTATAGAGCACATCGACGCCGCCGAAGCGCTCGACGGTCTCTTCGTACATTCGCTCGACCTCGGTCTCGTCCGCGACGTTCGCCCGGAAGGCGAACGCGTCGCCGGAGCAAAGCGAGACCGTCTCCTCCGCAACCGAC
>JACDCN010000267.1 GCA_013817555.1 Actinomycetota bacterium | reverse complement strand
GCGAGTGGCTTCTTCACGATGATCATGAGGCCCGTGCGGCTGTCGATCCTGTGCTCCGCGCGTCGGGGGCAAGCGCGTTCCTCGAGAGACGGCGCATCGCGTTTCGCTTCCGAGATGCTGAGGTCATTGACCGCAACCCGCCGAAGGGCGACCTCGCGCTCGCGCACTCGGACTACGCCACCGTCACGGTCCGGGCGATCCTCTCGGCTGAGAGGAGCATCACGAGATCGCCTCGAGACGGAGGCAGAGGTCCCTACTTCAAACTGTAAACATCGGACGACGTACTAGCCTTGCCTGCCGCCTCGGCGACAAGAGCGGGACCCACGAGCGCGGCACTCAACGGAAGCGGCAGGAGGAAGACCGCCAGCAGGAGCGCCGACGAGCAGCATTCGCTAGGGGGTTTAGGCACCCCGCGGAGCGGGGCTCCGCCGGACGGTGCGGCCGAGCGCCGTCAGGAACATCACGCTCTTCCCTTCTGCGTGAGGGGAGAAGAACTCCGTAACCTCGTCGTCGAGGAAGGTGAGTCCGGTGGCGCCGAAACGAAGTGCATAGGCGGCGAGGTAGAGGCGGCCGCCGACGATTCCCCCCTCGAGCTGAGCGGCCCGGTAGCCGCGGTTGCCGAACCGGGCGAGGAGCGGCTCGAGATCCGCAAGGCAGTAGACGTTCGCCCCGGCGGCGGCCGGAAGCTCTTGGAAGAGGCCGAGTCGGCCCGCGATCGCCCGAAACTCGCCTTCTTTGAGGAGCTCGAGCGCCCGCTCCGCGCGCCGGAGGTAGTAGGTACCGGGCGGCAGACCCTCCACCGCGTGTGCGATCACGTAGAGGTCGAGCAGGCTCGACTCCGCGCCTTCCGTGAAGTCCGCTGGAATCGAGGCCGTCGCGACGGCGAGCGCGGTGGAGAGCTCCTCGAAGGTGAGCGAGCGCGAGACGTCGAAACGACGCGTCGAGCCCCGGCGGAGGATGACGCTCTCGAGCGGCTCGATCGGCCAGTCCGCCTCCGCGAGCGGACGAAGGGGAAAGAGCTCGCTCCGGGGATCTGGTTCCGGACGGGGAAGGACCATGCGGCCCCAGCGCGCGACCTCCTCCCCGTGCTCGAGGCTTGACGCGCTGTGGATCTCGCGGATTGCCGGGTAGTCGATCTCTCTCGAAGACAGCGGCTCGATCTCGAGGTTCAGCACCGGGGCGTCCGGCGCAGGCGCTGGCGGCTCGGCCGTGCTCCCGAGCGGAACGAGGGCGAGGGCCCCTTCCCGAGCCGGGTCCAGTCCGAGAAGGCGCTCGACGTCCCGATCTACGAAACCTGCGACGACCTTGGATGCGAGTCCCTGAGCGGTGGCCACGGCAAGCAGGTTCGCGTGGAGCGTTCCACCGTCCCAGAAGGCATGGCGGTAGGCTCTCTCTCGGTACTTCCAGGCATTTCGCCAGTACGTCGAGGCGCTCGCGACGACGACCGGCGCCTGAGCCAGCGGCTCGACGCCGGCGGCCTCGATGAGCGCGCCCCGGTAGTCACCGACACGCAGGCACCGAAGCGCGAAGTCGTGCGCGCCGAAGTGGTAGATGCCCGCCGGAAGATCCGGGAGATCGCGGCAGGCGAGATAGAGGTCGACGTGGTACAGAGCGCCCGTGTTCGCTGCCGCCCGGAAGTAGACGTCGCCGCCGGGGGAGCGCCTGACCTTCGTGATCCCGGCCGAGTAGTAGAGGACGCGCGCGAGCGCTTGGAGACCCGGCACCTGCTCGGTAGGCTCGGTCTCTCGCCCGACCGACGCCGAGATGGCATGGAGCGCCGAGACGGTTCCGGGCTCGAGCTGACGAGGGAGCGGGATCGTCTCGAGATCGCGGTAGAGCTTGAAGGGGATCGGCTGGTTGTCCCAGTCGAGGTGGTGCGGGTTGGCGCGCAGCCGCTCCTCCGAGTGCTTCGTCTGCTCGTGATAGCCGCGGGCGACCTCGACGTTCTCGTTCGCCACGCGGCCACTGTATTGCCGGCACCGCGAGGCAGCCGCCGGCAGACCCCTTCGGTGGTCGGATGAAGACGATTTCGGCGACCGGCGAACTACTCGTAGATCTGCTGGCGCCAGTCGAAGTAGCCGGCAGCGATCGATACCGCGAGCAGTACTCTGACTCTACGAGCAGCCGCTTACGTCGAGCCGATTAACGGGAGACAGGTAGATGGAGACTCTGACGCAGATGAAGTGCGTCGCGTGCCGCAAGGACGCACCGACCGTGACCGATGCCGAGATCGCCGAATTTCATCCCCAAGTCTCTGACTGGGAAATCGTGGAGATCGATGGAGTCAAACGCCTGCGACGCGTCTTTTCGTTCGACGACTTTGCGCAGGCGTTGGAATTCACGAACAAGGTAGGCGAGCTTGCAGACGAAGAGGGGCATCACCCTGCGCTGCTGACCGAATGGGGCAGTACGACGGTCACCTGGTGGACGCACAAGATCAGGGGCCTGCATCGCAACGATTTCGTCATGGCGGCGAAGACAGACGTGCTGTATCAGCCCTAACCGATCCGCGTGCAGGAGGCGGAAGCAATGAGGGAGCGGGTGCGGACCGCGCGGGTCGCCCGGCTCGCGACGACCGACCCGGACGGGCGCCCGCACCTCGTGCCGATTGTCTTCGCCCTCGATGGCCAGACGCTCTACTCGGCCGTCGACGCGAAGCCGAAGCGCTCGCGCAGACTCCAGCGCGTCGCGAACGCCCGCGAGCGCCCTGACGTGACCGTCCTCGTCGACCATTACGAAGACGACTGGAGCCGACTCTGGTGGGTCAGCCTCCGCGGACGGGCGCGGGTGCTCGATGCGGGAGAGGAAGCAGAGCGGGCCCTCGGGCTGCTCGCCGATAAGTACGAGCAGTACCGACGCGAGCCTCCCGGCCGCCCGGTGCTCGCCGTCGACATTCTCGAGTGGCGCAGCTGGGACGCCTCGGCCACGGGGTAACGTTCGCCCTTCAGACGAACTCCGGACTGGAGACGGGCGGCCCCGTCGGTGTACAACCCGTCCTTCGATGCGCGGCCCTGGCGAGCAGCGCTTGACTGGTCAGGATGTGCTTTCGATCACCTCCTCGATCCAGCCGAGCCCGGCCACCGTGTGGGGGAAACCGATCGTCGTCAGGCCGAGTAATGGCGGAGCTCCTCCGGACGCATCTGCTCGGCGAGCGCGCGGCGGGCGTGCGAGCGGACGGCTCCCCTCGGCTTGCGCGCCAATCGCGATCCCGAGCTTGACGAGCCGGGCGCTGCGCTCGTCGAGCGGACCTACCTCATAGCACCTCCGCGCCAGCTCCTGGTGAGCAGAGAGAAGGAGGTCTGCGATGAGCTACCTGCCTGATATCTACAAGAACTTCGAGCGCGCCTTTCCCACCGTCCACGCCGCTGGCTCGGGGTTGCGCTCTTCGTCGTCTGAGCGTTCAGGGCTCGAGGAAGATGGCCAGAGTGGCCGTGAACCCGTGCAGGAAGGCCTTGCCGCCGACCGGGCCGATTTCGCCGCCGCAGAAGAAGCCGGCGAGGGCCTCGGTCCCGAGC
>JACDCN010000266.1 GCA_013817555.1 Actinomycetota bacterium | reverse complement strand
TCCCGTCTCGAGGTCGACGGCCAGCGCGGCGGTGCGGCTTGCGGCGACACCGGGTGCGGCCAGCGCGCGGCCGAGCGCGAGAGACAGCTCAGGTGGCGCTGCCTGGCTCGGAGCAGAGGTCGTGACCGTGATCGCCCCGGCTGCGACCGCGAAGATCAGCGCGATAACGCGCGTTCGTATCATTGAGGCTCTTGTACCGGACAATGCCGACGGAGACGGAGTACATGAGCGAGAGAATCGAAAGAGCGGAACCGGAGAGCGGGCATGCGGCGCCGAGCCTCAATACCCTGGCCATCTCGGCGACGACGCACTGCCTCACTGGCTGTGTGATCGGCGAGGTCGCGGGAATGGCGATCGGTACGGCGTTCGGCTGGGGGAACCTGGCCACCGTCGCAACCGCCGTCGGGCTTGCCTATCTGTTCGGGTTCGGGCTGACGTCGCTGCCGCTTGTTCGCGCCGGGCTGTCCTTCGGCGCGATTGTTCCGATCGCGCTCGCCGCGGACACGGTCTCGATCACGATCATGGAGGTGATCGACAACGCCTTCGTGTTGCTCGTCCCAGGAGCCATGGAGGCGGGTCTCGGCGATCCCCTCCTGTGGGCAGCCATCGCCGGCGGGTTCGTGATCGCCTATCCGTTCGCGTTCCTCGCCAACCGGTACATGATCGCCCGTGGCAAAGGCCACGCAGTGGTTCACCAGTACCACCACTGAGTACGAGCTGCAGACCGAGCTAGCGAAAGACCGTGATGACCACGGTCTTACGTCCCCATTTCCGGGCTTCGGCCGTGCTCGGCATCCAGAGGTCGATGATGCGACCCTTGATCGCGACGCCCACGTCGGCAGCGATGGCGTTGCCGTAGCCCGGGACGAAGAGACGCGTGCCCAGGGGGATCAGTGCCGGATCGACCGCGACAACTCCCTTCCGCACCTGCAGCCCACTCGCCGTCCGCCCGGGCAGGTGATATGCGACCGCATCCACCCGCAGGCGGTAAGGCGTCTGCTCGGCCGCGCCCGCCTGAACGACGCCGAGTCCGAGTACTGCCGACAGGACCGCAGCAAGAAGCAGTCCCCACCTTCGTGTTCTGCTGCGCACGAAGCGCGGACCCTAACAGCCTCGGTTTGTGCGGACCGGAGAAAGGGCTTCTTTGCAGACTTTTTCAGTCTTGTTGCGGGTTGCAGGCATCCGGTATGGGTGCTAGGGTCCCCGACTTGTGACGGGCAAGACCGCCACCGGCGGGTCTGTCCGGGGTCGAAGCAAGATCAAGTTCGGGGGCTCGACAACCGGATGGGCGCCGACAATCGTCCTTCTCGTGGCACTCGCCGCGGGGCTGCTGCTTGCCGCCGGTTCGGCCTCCGCGGATCCGGGCGTCCGGGAGAAGCGCGCCCAGGCGCAGGCGATCATCGCCGAGCTCCAAGAGCTCGACATGAGCCTCGCCTCGACCATCGAGTCGTACAACTACGCAAACGTCGAGCTCGACCGGATCGATGTCGATCTCGACGTGAATGCGCGCCACCTGGACGCCGCCCGCAAGAGCCTGAACGTGGCGCAGCGCCGAATCTCGGAGCGTCTCCGCGATCTGTACGTGAACGGCGACGGAGACTCGACGCTCGAGGTGCTACTCGGATCCCAGAGCCTGGACGACATCATCGCGCGACTGGACGCGATCGAGCGGGTCTCGAGCCAGGACACGCGGATCCTCGCAGAGGTCAAGCAGTTCCGGCGTGAGGTGCAGACGAGGCGCGCCAACCTGAAGGACGCGCGTGTCGAGCAAGCGGAGGTCGTCGCCGAGCGTGCCGCGCAGAAGGAGTCGATCGAGTCCCGGCTTGCCGAGCGCGAACAGCTTCTCTCTTCGGTCAAGGGCGAGATCGCCCGGTTGCAGGCGGAGGAGGCCCGCAGGCAAGCGGAGCTGGCAGCGCAGGCGCGCATCCGTCTCGAAGCGCAGCGCATTGCCGCGCAGCAGGCTCAGGAGGCGCAGGACCAGGCGACGTACACGCCCGCGGTGGTCGATAGCGCCACGCCAACGGTCGATTTCACCGAGACGTCCATTCCCACCGCCGCGCCGCCGGACGGAACAAGGGCGTCGCAGGTCATCGCCATCGCGATGCAGTATCTCGGCGTGCCATATGTCTGGGGAGGAGCGAGCCCGTCGCAAGGCTTCGACTGCTCGGGACTTACCTCCTATGCCTACGCCCAGATCGGGATTTCGTTGCCGCACCACGCAGCGTCGCAGTACGGCTATGGCACCCCGGTCTCCTACGACGAGCTGCAGCCGGCTGACCTCGTGTTCTTCAGCGGACTCGGCCACATGGGGATGTACATCGGCGGCGGACAGTTCATCCATGCTCCGCATACCGGCGACGTGGTCAAGATTTCGAGCCTCTCCGGGTACTCGAGCTTCGTCGGCGCGCGCCGCATTCTCTGACGCTCCGCACGCCATAGACTCCGATCCGTGGGCGATGTCCGCTTTGTTGTTGAGCAAGCGGGGTGCTCATCCTGCGCGGTGCGCATCCGCGCAGCTCTGGAAGCCATCGTCACCGTTGAAGGAATTGAAGTCGACGAGGCAGCCGACATTGCCCGGGTACGTCTGGCTGACTCGCCTCCTGTTCTCGAGGACGCAGTCGTGCTCGCGGTGCTGAACGCTTCCCCGGGCTCGGGTCACGAGTACCGCGTGCAGCCGGGCTCGTGGGTCGTCGCGCGCTCGTAGCAGCCTCATCTGGACTTTCCGTGTCGCCCCTCAGCGTAGGCCGCGCTGCTCGCGCAGCCTGCGCTGCCCGTACCGGGTCATGCCCCGCGGTTTGTATACCGCCAGCACCGTGGCGACAAGCAAGAGCAGCAAGGCGGCAGCGGCGTGGAGCACAGGGGATGGGCTCTGGAGCGCGCCGAGATCGTCACTCGACAAGGTCGTTCTTGCCGCTACGTCTCCCAGGGAGCTGAGCGTCTGCATGTAGAGCAGCAAGACGATGGTGGCTAAGACGTTGATGAGGAGCTTGAACAGGACCCAGTAGTGCCGGACCAAGCCCCACGTGGTGCCCAGCGACTGGAGGAGCCCGGTCAGCAGCGAAGCGAGGGCCAGCGGGAGGAGAATGAACCAGCCGGTCAATTCCATCGTGAGATACGCGGCGCGCACCAGCTGCGCGTCCCGGCTGGTCAGACCCGCGACAGCGAGGGCTAGGAAGCTGGCGACCGCGCCGAGCCAGCCGACCGACGAGGTGACATGTGCAGTGAGCGCGAGCTTGCGGAGGCGGGGCGTCATGGTCATGGCTGTTCCATGTGGCCCGAAGGCGGTATATGGCCACCACCGGCGCCCGTGTGACGACCGGGACCGTGGCCGCGGCCGGTGAGGAGGAAAACGACGAACACGAGGACCACGACGAGGGCGATGATCCCAAACAGCTTCACCCAAAGTGGTGTGAGGGCGGTCGATCCGCGGTCGGGTACGTCGCCGGTGTCGGGGTCGGGCATGTCAGCCATGTGCGTCTCCTCCGGTCGCAGGTTGTTGCGGAGTAGTCATCTCCTAG
>JACDCN010000265.1 GCA_013817555.1 Actinomycetota bacterium | reverse complement strand
CGCTCGACGAGGTCGTCGATTACCGCGCCGACCGTCTCTCCGCGCGCCTCGAGCTCGCGAAGCCCGCCAACCTCGGCCCGCAGAGTCGGGGGAATGCGGACTGCTGCCATCAGCTCCGGCCCACGGGCGCATTGCAGAACTCCACGTAATCGACGTATTCGGTGATGGTGGGACTGTCGCCGCAGACCGGGCAGTAGGGATCGCGCCGCACGTTGACCTCGTCGAGCGTCGTCCCGAGCGCGTCGAACAGGAGCAGCCGCCCCGCGAGCGTCTCGCCGCGGTCGAGGATCAGCTTGAGCGTCTCGTTCGCCTGCAGCGAGCCGATGATGCCCGGCAACACACCGAGAACCCCGCCCTCGGCGCAGCTCGGCGCGAGCTCGGGAGGCGGGGGTTGCGGGAAGAGGCAGCGGTAGCAGGGCCCGTTCCCCGGTGAGAAGACCGTCGCCTGACCTTCGAAGCGGAAGATCGAGCCGTGGACGACCGGGATCCCATGCCAGACGGAGGCGTCGTTCACCAGATAACGGGTCGGGAAGTTGTCGGCGCCGTCCACGATCACGTCCCAGCCCTCCCCGAGGATGCGATCGATGTTCTCGGAGGTCAGGCGCTCCTCGTAGGGAAGAACCCGCACGTCCGGGTTCAGCGCCTCGATCGTGCGCTTCGCGGAAAGCACCTTCGGCTCGCCCAGGCTGTCGGTCGAGTGGATGATCTGGCGCTGCAGGTTCGACTCGTCGACGACGTCGGCGTCGACGATCCCGAGCGTTCCGACGCCGGCCGCGGCGAGGTAGAGGGAAGCGGGCGAGCCGAGACCTCCGGCCCCGACGAGGAGCACGCGCGCGTCCAGAAGCCGCTGCTGTCCTTCTTCGCCGACCTCCGGGATCAGGAGGTGGCGGCTGTAGCGGGCGCGCTGCTCGGACGAGAGCACGCGCGGCATCGTCACCTCGAATCCGTTCCGCTTCCAGTCGGTGAAGCCGCCGGCGAGGTTGACGACGTCCTCATAGCCCAGCTCCGCGAGCGACTTTGCGGCGAATGCCGACCGCGAGCCGCCCGAGCAATAGACGACGAGTGGACGGCTCTTGTCGGGAACGAGGCCCTCGATCTGCTGTTCGAGCCGACCGCGCGTGGCGTAGACGGCGCCTGGGATGTGGCCTTCTTGCCATTCGTCCGGCTCGCGGACGTCGACGAAGAGTGGAGCATCCGAGGAGGTGAGCAGGTCCTGTGCGGCCGTGGAGGAGATCTCGTCGATCTCCTCCTTCACCTGCGCGAGTAGCTCGCGGTAGCTCGCCATTACTTTCCGAACTATAGCGATATGGGGTCTGGCTCCAGCGAGGCTCCGGTAGCGCGTTGCGCGCGGCTATCGTCGTCTCGTGAGCGCGCGACGCCGAGTCGTCCTCCTCGTCGGGCTCGCCGCCGTCGCTGCGGTCGCGGTCGCCGCCGCTGCGGTTCTCTCGTCGGGCGGCGGCTCGGCGACCCCGACAGCTGCCGCGACCAAACCCCGCCCCGGCCGGCCACCGCTTTCCTTTGCGCTTGGGTTTCGAGACGACGCGGAAGCCCGGGACCTCGAGCGCGGCGCGTCTCTCTACCGAAAGGGAGAGTTGCACGGAGCAACAGTGTTCTTCGCGAGGCACGACTCGCTCGAGGCCAAGGTCGGGTCGGCCTTCGTTACCTGGCCTCGGGGCACGCTCGACCGCGTAGAGCAGCTCGCGAAGCTGTATCCGGAGAGCGCAGCCGTCCACTTCCACCTCGGGCTCGCGCGTTTGTGGGCACAGAGCGGAGACCCTGTGTCCGCCTGGCGTGCGGCGATCGAGGCCGAGCCGGACACCCCGTACGCGGTGCTGGCCGGCAACCTTCTCCATCCCAAGCTCCCGCGCGGCCTGCCCGCGTTCATCCCGTCGTTCGCCGCTTCGGCCGAGGTCGTGCAGCTTGCGCCCGAACGCCAGCTCGAAGCGCTGCAAACGCGCGCCGATCGAGGCGGCGTCGGCGAGCGCCTTCTCTACGGGGTCGGCCTGCAGCGGGTCGGCCGCCCGGTTTCCGCGGCTCGGGCCTTCGAGCGGGCGGCGCGGAACGCTCCCGGGAGCGCGGAGGCGCAGGTCGCGGCGGCAGTGGGTCAGTTCGACAAGGACGCACCGGAGCTCGCCTTCGGCCGCCTCGGGCCGCTCACCAGGCAGTTCCCGAACGAGCCGACGGTGCGCTTCCATCTCGGCGTGCTCCTGCTCTGGACCGGACGCGTGGATGCTGCAGCGCGGCAATTTCGCCTCGCAACGCGGACGAGACCAGGCTCGCCCCTCGCGCGTGAAGCGACTCGGTACCTGGAGACGATCCGCCGCGCACGCTCCTGAGACTCCGCCGGCGGGCCGCTTTGACGCCGGCCGCACCTGTGACTACGGTGTGACGCTGACGAGCAAGGGGGGCGAGCTGGCCGCAGGGAAACCGGAAGGCACGGCGATTCGAGTACCGGTCGAGGACGTCCTCGCGACTGACGAAGCTCAACGCCTGCTCGAGACCGGGCTCCAGACTGGCCGCTTGGAGGCCGACGAGATTGCCCTCACGCTCGACGAGCTCGATCTCGAGCCGAGCCAGCTCGACGAGTTCTACGCCGCGCTCGACGAGGCGCAGATTACGGTCGTCCATGCCGAGCAGGAGATCGAGAGCGAGCCGGAGGCCGACGCCGAGATCACGACTGACGCGCTTCAGCTCTTCCTGAAGGACATCGGACGCGTCCCGCTCCTGACCGCCGCGCAGGAGGTCGAGCTCGCGAAGCGCATCGAGAGGGGTGACCACGGCGCGAAACAAGCAATGGTGGAGGCCAATCTCCGGCTGGTCGTCTCGATCGCCAAGCGCTACCGGAACCAGGGCCTCCCGTTCCTCGACCTGATTCAGGAGGGGACGATCGGGCTCGTGCGGGCCGCCGAGAAGTTCGACCACCGCAAGGGGTTCAAGTTCTCGACCTATGCGACGTGGTGGATCCGGCAGGCAGTCGCCCGCGCGATCGCGGACAAGGGCCGGACGATCCGGATGCCCGTGCACGTCGTCGAGAAGCTCAACCGGATCCTCCGCGCGGAGCGGAAGCTGCGCGCCGAGCGCGGGCGTGAGCCGACGATGGAGGAGATCGCGCGCGACGTCGAAATGACGCTCGCCGAGGTCGAGCAGATCAGGCGGAGCGCGCAGACTCCGGTCTCGCTCGAGAAACCGGTCGGCGACGACGACGAGTCGGAGTTCGGGCACTTCCTTGCAGACGACTCGACTCCCCTCCCGGACGAGCTCGCGGAGACGGCTCTTCAACGGGAGGCGCTGCGTACCATCCTCGGCGCGCTCTCGGAGCGGGAGCGCCGCGTGCTCGAGCTCCGCTATGGGCTCGACGGGCAACAGCCGCGGACGCTCGACGAGGTCGGCCGCGCTTTCAACGTCACGCGTGAGCGGATCCGACAGATCGAGCACCAGGGCTTGAAGAAGCTGCGCGCGCTCGCCGACGCCCAGCGCGTCCGCGACGTGGCCTGACTCGGGCCGAGCCCGGTCTTCCTAGAGT
>JACDCN010000264.1 GCA_013817555.1 Actinomycetota bacterium | reverse complement strand
CCGGCGTTCTTCCCGAGGGCCGACTCGGACAGCTCGGTCGCGCCACCGAAGCGCTCCTGGGCTCGATCGACATGAGTGTCGGCGTCGCATTTCGAACTCCCAACGCTGTCTTTCTGGACGACCGCGCGGCGAGCGGGTGGACCGTCCGACTCATGCTCATCGTCGCCATCGTGCCGTTCGCCCTCGGCATCCTGGACTTGGTCGCGAGAGGGCGGCGCCGCCGACTTCCGTTCGTCCCAGCTGTGCGTGCGCTGCGAACGCGTCTGCTCGTGTGGCTGTGGGCCGGTGTTCTGCTCTGGGTAGGCGCACTCACCGGGGCGCTTCCGACCGGGGATGCGCTTCCGCTCCCGCCGAGCTCGTCGTTCGTCCTCGACGCAAACGTCGCCGGCCTCGCCGTGCTGGCCTTGGCGTTCGTGGTCGTCTGGCTGGTTGCGCGTCGTCCGCTGATCCCGGCATCGCGCCTCACCCCGGAAGAACGACTGGCCGGCTACACGTGCGCGCTCGCGTGGCTCGGCGTGGTCGCGGTCGCCGTTGCACTCACCAAACCGTTCGCGCTCGCGTTCGTCCTTCCGTCGCTCTACGCATGGCTCTGGCTTCCGCTGCGATCCCGCCCCTGGCAACGCGCCTGCATCTACGTCGTCGGGCTCGTCGGGCCCCTCGGCGGAATGCTTCTGCTCGGACACGAGCTCGGCCTCGGACCGGTTGAAGCGGCTTTGTACACAGCCGGCCTCGCCACCGTCGGGTACGTCTCGCTCTTCTCCGTTCTCCTCACGATCGCCTGGCTAGCCGCCGCTGCACAGCTGTCCGCGCTCGCGTTCGGCCGCTACGGCCCCTACGTTCGGATGCCTCGACTTCGTTTGGCCGTGCGGGAGCGGCGTCAGGACTAATGCCCAGTGGCGACAACTAGAGATCGAGGTAACGCACCACGTCCCCTGAAGCGATCTCACCCTCGCCGCGGGGCACGTGGACGAGCGCATCGGCGGAGGCCGCGCGCACGATCATGTGCGACTCCTGACCTGTGATGGGCTCGAGGACGACGTCGCGGTCGTCGGCCGCCCGCCGAGCTCGAATGAACTCGTCCCGGTGGGGGTTCCGTCGAAGTGGACTCTCGATCCGGCCGACCTGAAAGCGAGGCCTCGGATCGGCAAGTCCTTGCAGGGCGAGAAGCGCGGGACGGACGAAGACGAGCGCGCCGACGAGAGAGGAAACGGGATTGCCGGGGAGACCGAAGACAAGCGTCTCGTTCCGGACGCCGAACGAGAGGGGCTTTCCCGGCTTCACGGCCACACCCCAGAAGAGCTCCTCGACGTCGAGGCCCGCTGCCACGCGCCGGACGAGGTCGTGAGGCCCCATCGACACCCCGCCCGAGGAGACGAGCACGTCAGCGGCGAGGCCTCGCTCGAGCGCGGCGCGATGGGCTGCTTCTTCGTCTCGGACGACGGGTAGAAGGTCGACCTCGGCGCCGCTCGCCTCGAGCACGGCGGCGATCGTAGGCCGGTTTGACTCGAAGATCTGTCCTGGTTCGAGCGTGTCGCCCGGCGCGCGAAGCTCGCTGCCCGTCGCGATCACGGAAACGCGAGGGCGTCGGAAGCACCGGATGTCCGCAACCCCGGACGCGGCAAGCGCGCCGATCTGGGCGGGCCCGAGACGGACACCCGCCGGGACCACGACCGCTCCCTCGCGCACATCGCCTCCCCGTGGGCGAATATGCGCGTGGGCTCGGGCCGGCTCTGCAATTCGGACGTGGCCGTTCTCCTCCACCGCCTGTTCCACCGGCACGATCGTGTCCGCGCCTTCCGGAACGGCAGCACCGGTTGCGATTGCAGCGGCTGAACCGGACTCGAGCGGACCAGTGAACGGGCTCCCAGCCACGACCCTGAGCGAGACCGGCAGCGTTCCCGGGGTCTCCGCTCCACGGACGGCAAACCCGTCCATGGCCGAGCTCGGAAACGGAGGCAGATCAGCGAGCGCGAGCGCGGGCTCTGCGACTACCCTCCCGACCGAGTGCTCGAGCGGGACAGTCTCAGAGGAAAGCGGTCTCGACCGCTCGAGGATGCAGGCGAGCGCCTCCTCGAGGGAGAGCAGGTGGGGCACTCTAGAGGCCTTTGCCGGGCAAGACCAGCGGCGCCTCGGGCTCCTCCTCCGGGGGCTCCGTCTCCTCGGTCTCGGTTTCGGGGGTGTAGCTCGGGTCGTACGTGAGCGCGTACTCCCCGCGCGTGAAGGGCTCCCACGTTGGCCAGACGGACGGCTCGGGGAAGGCGCTCGGCTCGATCGAGTCGAGCGAGGGTTCCATGAACAGACGCCAGATCTCGGCTGGGAAGCTGCCTCCGCTGACCGAGATGCCGTGCACGTTCGACATCGGAATCTCGGCCTTCGTATACCCCATCCAGACGGTAGTCGCGAGATCTGGCGTGTACCCGGCGAACCACGCGTCCTTGTACTCCTCGTTCGTGCCGGTCTTCCCGGCCGCCGGACGACCGAACGCGGCCCGCGTTCCGGTTCCCGACTGCATGTTCTGCTCGAGGATGCGCGTGACGATCGCTGCCGATCCCTCCGAGATCGCCCGGCGGCGCCTCGGCACACCCCAGCCCGCGTCCTTGTCCTCCTTGCCGTTCGCCAGGACCACGCGGCGAATAGCCATCGGCTCCGAATACACGCCGCCCGAGGCGAGTGTCGCATACCCCGATGCAAGGTCGAGAGGGGAGACCGCGACCGAGCCGAGCCCGATCGACGGGACTTTCGCAAGAGGCGTCTGGACTCCCATCTTGCGCGCCGTCTCCGCCACCTTCTCCGGCGTGACGTCGAGCGTGAGCTGCGCGTAGACGGCGTTGTCGGAGCGGATCGTTGCACTCCTGATCGAGCTCCATCCGTAGTAGTCGTTGGCGTACGTGTGCACGCACCACCAGCTCCCGTCGTCGCAGTTGCCCGCCGGATGCACCCGATACGTGAAGGGCGCGGAGACGTAGTAGGTCGAGTCGGGGTTGATGCCCATCTCGACTGCCGCCGCGAGAACGAAGGTCTTGAACGTCGAGCCCGGCTGTCGCCGCGCCTGCGAGAGGAGGTTGAACTCGTTCTTCGGGCGATTGGGGATCACCGCTGCCATCGCTCGAATGGCGCCCGTGCGCGGGCTGATGGAGATCAGCGCGGCTGCCGGGTCGGTCGGCTCGGTCAGCGTGTCTCGGATCGCCTCCTCCGCCAGACGCTGGTAGCGGGGCTTGATCGTCGTGTACACGCGAAGACCGCCAGAGCGCACCGTCGCGGCGCCGTACTCCTCGATCAGGCGGTCGCGGACGTAGCCGAAGAAGTACGGCTCGCGGATCTGGCTGTAGAGCCGTCCCGGCTCGAGCCCGAGATTCGACTTCGCCGCGCGCGCGTGCTGGCGCTTCGTGATCACTTCCGTCTCGAGCATCGCTCCCAGGACCAGCGCTCGGCGAGCGCGGGCGCGTCCAGGCGCGGTGAACGGGTTGTAGATCGACGGCGCCTGCGTCAACCCGGCGAGAAGGGCTGACTGGGACAGCGTCAGGTCGAGAGCGGGTCTGGAG
>JACDCN010000041.1 GCA_013817555.1 Actinomycetota bacterium | reverse complement strand
TTACGTGGAGTTCTGCAATGCGCCCGTGGGCCGGAGCTGATGGCAGCAGTCCGCATTCCCCCGACTCTGCGGGCCGACGTCGGCGGGCTTCGCGAGCTCGAGGCGCGCGGAGAGACGGTCGGCGCGGTAATCGACGACCTCGTCGAGCGCTATCCGCCGCTCGCCGGCCAGCTCTATTCCGAGGGTGAGCTCGCGTCGTTCGTGAACGTGTACCTGGGCGGCGAGGACATCCGCACCCTCGACGGCCTCGACACACCGGTCGACGACGGCGAGACCGTGATCCTCCTGCCGGCGATGGCCGGCGGTGTCTGACCCACGCGCCTGACCACGTGACCCGCGCGCTTGCGCCCTCGCTGCTCGACGTGATCGGCTCGACGCCGCTCGTCGAGCTTCCGCGTCTCTCGCCGAAGCCCTCGGTCCGCCTGTACGCAAAGCTCGAGGGCCAGAACCCCACTGGCTCGATCAAAGACCGGGTGGCGAAGGCGATGATCGACGCCGCCGAGAGCTCCGGGGAGCTCGCTCCGGGACGACCCTTGCTCGAGCCCACCAGCGGAAACACCGGCATCTCGCTCGCGCTCGTCGCGAAGCTCCGGGGCTACCCGCTCACGTGCGTCATGCCCGCGAACGTGACCGAGGAGCGCAGGCGCATGCTGCGGCTATACGGCGCGGAGATCGTCGACTCGCCCGCCGAGGAGGGCTCGAACGGAGCCGTGCGGCTTGCCCTGGAGCTCGCGGAAGGCGACCCCGCGTTCTTCATGCCGTTCCAGTACGCAAACGAGGCGAACCCGCGCGCGCACTACGAAGGCACCGGCGCAGAGATCGCCGCCGCGCTCGACCGTATCGACGTCTTCGTGGCCGGGCTGGGCACCGGAGGGACGCTGATGGGCGCCGGCGCGCGTCTCCGCGAGTCGTTCCCCCAGCTCGTCGTGGCTGCGGCCGAGCCACTTCCCGGAGACGAGGTGATGGGCCTGCGCTCACTCGCCGACGGCTACGTGCCCCCGATCCTCGACGTCTCCAAGCTCGACCGGAAGCTGCTGGTGACCAACGAAGAATCGATCGCGGGGCTCCGCCTGCTCCTCGAGCGAGAAGGGATCTTCGCAGGAGTGTCCTCCGGAGCGGTGATCCATGCGGCCTTGCGACTGGCGGACGAGCTGAACGAAGGCGTCGTCGTGTGCGTCCTCGCGGACGGCGGCTGGAAGTACCTCTCCGCCGAGTTCTGGGAGGCGACTGACATCGGCGCGGCGATGGAACGATCGGTCTGGTGGTAATTCCGCCTGAAATCCTGGCGGAGCTTGCAGAGCACGCCCGGGCGGAGTCGCCGAACGAGGCCTGCGGGCTCGTGGCCTTCCGCGAGGGTGTCGCTGAACGCTATTTGCCGGGTCGCAACGCGGCTGCCTCTCCCTACCGCTTCGAGCTCGACGTCGACCCCGAGTCCTGGTTTCTGGAGGACGACGGGTACGAGCTCGCCGTGTTCCATTCCCACCTCTCCTCTCCGCCGCGGCCCTCGCGTACCGATGTCGAGAACGTCGGGCTCTGGGCCGGACGGCCGTACCTGATCTACACCCTGCGCACGGGCGAGCTCGCCGGCTGGCGGATTGCAAACGGGACGATCGAACCGCTGGCTCTCGAGACAAGGACGGACTAACACGAGGGAGCCCGCGGCCGCGAAAGCGGACGCCTTAAGGGATTTTCGCGCGACCGGAATCCGCGCTCAGCGGATTCCCGTCTTGCGCCAGCTAATCAGCCCACTTCGATAGTTCCGCTCATCTGTCCGGCGTGCGGGTCACAGACGAAGTTGTACGTCCCGGCCTCCAGCTCGACCGTGAAGCTTTCGGTGCCCTCGGCGGCCACGTCCGTGGTCACGTCCACTCCGCCCGGTCCGGTGAGATGGAAGTTGTGGATGTCGGACAGGTCCTCGATCTCGAGCTCGTAGCTGCCAGGCGCCACGGAGGTCTGGTCCACGCTGATGTCGAAGTCTGGGCCGACGGTGCCCTTGAGGGCGCTTGCGGTACCTGTGTCGGTCGTCGTGTCCGTATCGGTCGTCTCGGTCAATGTCGTCGTGTCGTCGACCGCCCCCTCGTCATCGCTTCCGCACCCGGCGGCAGCGAGCGCGAACACGGCGAGCGCAACGATCAACACAATGCGCAGAGTTGTCATGCGATCTCCTCTCCTCATCTTTTTTGACTCGATCCGACGATACGTAACGGGACCGTGTTCGGTTCGGTCTACCGTAGGGGCGTGGACGTTGCAGAGATCGACGCCGGGCTGTGGCGCTGGACCGGGTACCACGAGGAGTGGAAAGAGGACGTCGGGTCCGTGTTCTGCAAGACCGACGACGGCGTGGTGGTCGTCGACCCGCTCGTGCCGCCCGAGGACGCGGAGCGGTTCTGGCGTGCGCTCGACCGAGACGTCCGACGAGTCGGCGGGCAGGCACACGTCCTCGTAACCGTCTTCTGGCACGTTCGCAGCACGGCTGCGCTGGTCGAGCGGTACTCGGCGCGGGTCTGGGCGCTGAGTACCTCGCGGGCCGCAGTCGAGCGGCGCTCGGGCGTGGTTACTGACGTGTTTCGGCCTGGAGACGACCTGCCCGGTGGGATCGAGGCGTTCCGCTCAGCCCGGCGCACCGAGGTGGTCTTCTGGATCCCGCGGCACCGCGCGCTCGTCCCCGGCGACATCTTGCTCGGCGACGGGACAGGCGGCGTGCGCATGTGCCCGGAGTCATGGCTCTCGGACACGTCCGGTCATCCCGAGCTCGCCGCTTCGCTGCGGCCGCTCCTCGACCTGCCCGTCCGGCGCATACTGGTCTCACACGGGGATCCGGTCCTCGAGAACGGGCGAGACGCGCTCGACGCCGCGCTCGCCTAGTTGTGCGCAAGATCGGAAACCGCTCGCGCGGTTTCCGATCGCGTGAACATCCCTGAGAACTCGTTTCACATTGACGCTTCGTCGGCGGGGTGCGCTGGGCGGTGCGAGGCAAGGACGCAGGAAGCGCCCATATGACACATAGGGGCGCGACTGAGGACGCCGCATCGCGCCACCGAGCGCGGCCCGGCGGCACAAGGCTTCATTGTGAAACACGTTCTAAAGCTGGCCGCTTCGCGGCCAGGCGCTCCACCTCATACCGAGGCCGCTGGTCGCCTCCGTAGACTCAGCGGGGCGTGCTCTGGCTCTGGATCCTCATCGGCGTCGTCGCCCTCGTCGCGCTTTTCGTCGTCGTCGGCTACAACCGGCTCGTCCGGCTTCGCAACGAAGTCGACACGGGTTGGGCGAACATCGACGTGCAGCTGCAGCGCCGCGCTGACCTGATCCCGAACCTCGTCGAGACGGTGCGCGCGTACGCGACCCACGAGCGGGGCGTCTTCGAGGAAGTAACCCGCGCGCGTGCTGCGCTCCAGCAAGCCGGCACACCGGGGACGGCGGCGGATGCGAACGAAGGCCTCACGATTGCGATCGGGCGGCTCTTCGCGGTTGCGGAGGCGTACCCCGAGCTCAAGGCGTCGGAGAACTTCCTTCAGCTCCAAGAGGACCTGACCGACACCGAGGACAAGATCTCCGCCGCGCGCCGGTACTACAACGCGACGGTGATGCGCTTCAACACAGCAGTCCAGAGCTTTCCCTGGCTCCTCGTCGCGTCGCCCCTCGGCTTTCCGGCGCGCGAGTTCTTCTCCGCTCATGGCGACACCGCTCTACCGCAGGTCTCGTTCGACACGGCGACATGACGCTCCAGGAGCAGATTCGTGCGAACCGCTTCAGAAGCGCGATCGTGGTGTTCGGCTTCGTTCTGCTCCTGCTCGTCCTCGCGGCGGTGATCGGGTTCGCCTTCGACATCTCGCTCGGCGTGATCGCCATCGTCGGCGCGGTGCTGTACGGCATTTTCGCGCTCGTCCGCTCACGCAGCATGGTCTCCCGGCTGACGGGCGCGCAGGAAGTCGCTCCCGAGGCCGTCAGACCCCTGCGCAGGCTGGTGGAGAACGTCTCGATCGCGGCCGGCCTGGCTGTGACCCCCGAGGTGCGGATCGTCGAGGACGCAGCGCCGAATGCGTTCGCAGCGGGCCTGCGCCCCGAGACGAGCTACGTCGGGGTGACGACCGGGCTGCTCGCGACCATGCCGCAGCGCGAGCTCGAGGCCGTCCTCGCGCACGAGATCTCGCACATCCGGAACCGCGATACATACCTGATGACCATGGCGCTCGTCTTCGCCGGCGTCATCGCGCTGATCGCAGACATCGGCTTCCGCTCGATCGCATACGGCGGAAGGTCCCGGCGAGGCGGGGTGATCGTGCTCGTTCTCGCGCTCGTCGGCTTCCTGCTCGCCCCGTACGCGGCGCTGCTCCTGCGCCTAAGCCTTTCGCGGCGTCGCGAGTTCCTCGCCGACGCGGGCGCGGCTGAGATGTTGAATGACCCCGAGGCGATGGCGCTAGCACTGCGCCGGCTCGAGCGAGACTCGACGACGATCAAGTACGCGGACGCATCGACAGCGCATCTGTGGGTGGAAAGTCCTACCGACCATCTCGAATCCGACCGGCGCGGCGTCCTCGCGCTCTCGAGCCTCTTCAACACGCATCCGCCCATACAGTCCCGCATCGAGGCGCTCGAGGAGGCCGGGGGATTCCGGCTGCCCGAGCAGCTACCGTCCGACGAGCCCTTCGGTGTGGAGCACGGCCTGGTCGATGCTTGACAGGAAGGCGAGAATCGCTGCGGCCGCGAAAGCGGACGCCTTTAGGGATCTGCGCGACCGGAATTCGCGCGAGCGGATTCCGGTCTTGCGGCCAAACAGGGTGAACAGGCTTTAGCTATGGGCCGATTCGGGTCGATAATGGTCTCGCCGTGAAAAAGCTTCGCATGGGCCGCCGCCGCGCGCACCGAGAGCTCCCCTCCTCACCTCTCGAGCTCGCGCTCTACCCCGCTCTCGCGGACGGACGCTGGCAGGTTCCGGATCGGTTCAACTTCACTCGGGACGTCGTGGAGGCGCTCGCTCACGACCCGAAGCGACAAGCGGTGATGGTGCTCGGAAACGACGGCGTGATCGAGCCGCGGAGCTTCCTCCAGCTGGCCGAGCGAAGCGCGCGCTGGAGCTCGCTTCTCCGCGAGCGCGGAGTCCGGCCGGGCGACCGCGTCCTGGTGCTCGTGGGAACAAACGTCGCCTGGCTCGAGATCGTGCTCGCTTGCCTGAAAGTGGGTGCGGTGGTGGTGCCGGCGCCTGTGACCCTGTCTGCGGCGACGCTCGAAGATCAGATGGCAACCACGAGCGCACGGCTCGTCGTCGCCGCGCGGACGGCAGAGCCAGAGATCGTTCGCATGGTCGAGCGCCCTCACGTCCTCTACGTCGACGAGGCGCAACCCCTTCTTCTGGGCGCGCCCGACAAAGCTCCGACCCACGACTCCTCGGCGCGCGACCTTGCGTTCGTGCTCCCCAGCGCAGGGACGTCCGGGGGGCCGCATCTGGTCGCCCATACGAATGCGTCGGTGTTCGCCGCCCGGGTGGCGGCCGAGTACTGGCTCGACGCCGGCCGCGGCGACGCAGTCTGGTCCACCGCTCCGGCCGGCACCCCGAACAGCATCTGGCACGCCCTCCTCGGCCCTTGGTCGCGTGGCGCCGAGACCCTGCTCCACGAAGGCGAGTTCGAGCCACTCGAGCGGCTCGACCTGATCTACCGTTTCGGCGCGACGATCCTCAACCAGACCCCGGCCGAGTACGCCGCACTGGCTGAACACTCGGAGCTCGGGCGCTTCCGGCCGCCCCAGCTGCGCAGGCTTGTCTCCACAGGCGACTACCTCGATCCTGAGGTGAACATCGTTTTTCAGGACACATGGGGTCTGGTTATTCATGACGGCTACTCGCAGGCAGAGACGAACTTGGTCGTCGGGAACGGGGCAGAGGCGGGCTTCAAGCCCGGATCTCTCGGCCTCCCGCTGCCTGGACATCACGTCGCGGTCGTCGACGACAGCGGCAACGAGGTCCCACCCGGCGCCGAAGGCGAGCTGGCCGTCCGAGGGAGACCACCTACGCTTTTCGCGGGGTACTGGGAGGCGCCTGACGAGACCAAAGAGGCATTCCGCGGTGACTGGTACACGACCGGTGATATCGCGACTTCTGACGCGGACGGGTTTCTCTGGTTCCTCGGACGAGGCGCGGACATGCTCACGAGTCGCGGGGAGCGCTTCAGCCCGTACGCAAGCGAGCGAGCGCTTCGCCTGCACGACGCTATCGCTGCGAGCGCCGTCGTAGGCGTGCGCGATCTCGAGCGCGGCGGGCAGTTCCTAAGGGCGTTCGTCGTCCTTGCGCCAGGGGTGGAGGGCTCGGTCGGGCTCGAGGCGGAGATCCGTCAGGACGTCGGCCAGTCGCTTGCCGAACACGAAGTCCCGCGCGAGATCGAGTTCGTCGACGAGCTGCCGGCGACGGCGGGGGGCAAGCTGCGGCGGCTCGAACTCCGCGAACGGCTCGTCGTCGGCCGGCCGCTTTGGGAGCTGCCCCCCACGACCGAGCTCGAGCCAGGCTTTCTCGAGCCGGTGGAGCCGAAGCCCACATGGGATGCGGCAGTCGGAGGCTGGACGCTGCCCGGCACGGAACCCGAGCCGGCGCGGGGGCGGAAAGCGGAGCCGGAGGCGCAAGGGCTGCCTGATTACGTCGTGCAACCCGAACCCGAGCCTGTCACGTACTTCGAAGCATTCGAGCCCACGTCGGTTGTCGAAGCTCCCCCCGAGCCTGAGCCCGTCGTCGAAACTGAGCCTGAGCCCGAACCTGTGGTCGAGGCGTCGCCAGAGCTCGAGCCCGTCGCCGAGGCGACTCCAGAGCTTGCACCCGCGACCGAGCCAGAGCCGGTCGACGAAGCACCGCCCGAACCGGCGCCCGTCGTCGAGTTCGTACCAGCGCCAGAACCGGTTTCAGAGAGAGCAGTCGAGCCCGAGTCGGTCACCGAGCCTGCTCCCGAGCCCGAACCGGAACCGGAGCCCGAGCCTGAACCCCGGCCGGAGCCGGAACCCGCACCCGCACCAGAACCGGTACCGATAGCCGCCTTCGAGCCAAACCACATGCCCGAGTTCAGCGCCGAGCCAGAGCTCGCTGCGGAGCCGGAACCGGTCTTGCAGACCGAGCAGCAACATGCTTCGGACGTCGTCGTCGAGCCCCAGCCGTTGCCCGACTTCGTGGTCGACTCGCGGAAGGATCCGGCGCCCGTCGCGAAAACTCCGCTGCAACCGGTGTCGGCGCTCGATCCCGAGCCGGATCCAGGCCCGCTGCCGGATTACGTGGTCGATCCCGCGCGGCCCCGGGAGCGCATCCAGAAGAAGCCCCTGCCGCGTCCGGCTCCGCTCCTCGGAGTCGACGCCGAGCAAAGCGTCGATCCGGATCCCGCCGTGCCGTCCCTAGCCGGTCTCGGCCTTCCGCCGCTCGCCCACTTCCCCTCCTTGGTCAAGGAGAGCGGGCAAGATGACGCCGAGCCGGACACCGAGCGCGCGCCCAAGGAGCGGCGCCCGCGCCCCGCGCCAATATCCAGTCGCAAAGGACGTCGGGAGCGGTCTGCGAAGGACCCCGGAGACGAGCCGGAGGCCATCAGCTGGATGGACGGCCTGTCGACGCGGCTCAGCGCGTATAGCCTCGCAGACGAAGGATCGTCGTCGTCGGGCTCGCAGGATGGCAAGCCGGAGCCTGAAGGCACGGAGGACGAAGAGGTCGTCTAGCGTCTCATCTAGCCTGGCACCGTGACCGATCAGGCCGCGGTGAGTCTGCTCCGCTGGCTGCGCCGCCAGCTCCGGCAGCCGAATCCGCTCCGCGAGCATCTGGAGGCGGCCGTCGAGAACGACGATCCCGCGGAGGCGCGACGAGTGCTGTCGCGCATCCCGTTCACCCAAGCCCAGCATCGTCACGTCGAGGGTCTCATCGCCCGCTGGGAGAAGGGCCGCGATGGGCTCTAGAGCGGGGAACGAATCTCTCGTTCGGGCGATCTTCGACGCGTTTGCGCGCGGTGAGGGCTTCGGTCTTCGCGGGCTCTTTGCCGAGGACGCGGTCTGGTCGGTTCCAGGACGAGGTGTGATGGCCGGCGTCTACCAGGGCCGCGAGGAGATCTTCCGCTTCCTCGGCCGGCTGCCGAAGGAAACCGGCGGGACGTACGGATCCGAGCTCCGCGATGTGCTCGCCAGCGAGGAACGGGCCGCCGCGATCTACATCGCGCGCGGCACCCGGCACGGACGCAGCCTCGAGCTCGAGCAGGTGCTTCTCTTCGGCATCGAAGGTGGCCTCGTGCGTGAGGTTCTCGCCCTACCGAGTGACCCGGAGGTGTTCGAGGAGTTCTGGGCGGCGGACTGAGCTCGATCCCCGACGGGCCGTAGACTCGCGGGGATGGCGCCTGGAACTCGTTTCACAATGAAGCCTTATGCGGACGAAGCGTCAATGTGAAACGAGTTCTCGCGGCTTCCTTCGTGCTGGAGCTTTCGCGCGTGCTGGGAGCAGAGCATGTGATCACCGAGCCCGAGCAGCTCCGGGTCTACGAGTGCGACGGGCTCACAGGGCACAGGGCGATTCCAGAGCTCGTAGCTCTCCCGGCTTCGACCGAGGAAGTGCAGGCGGTCGTCCGCGCCTGTCACCGCGACCGCATCCCTTTTGTAGCTCGAGGCGCAGGAACGGGGCTCTCGGGGGGCGCTACTCCGCTGGCGGGAGGCGTCGTCATCTCGCTGGCTCGGATGAACCGCATCCTCGAGATCGACCTCGGGAGCCAGCGCATCGTGGTCGAGCCCGGAGTGGCGAACCTCGAGGTGACGCGTGCGGTCGCGAACGACGGGTACTTCTATGCGCCAGACCCTTCGAGCCAGCAGGTGTGCACGATCGGCGGCAACGTCGCCGAAAACTCGGGTGGAGCGCACTGTCTGAAGAACGGGTTCACGGTGCACCACGTGACGGGCGTGACGCTCGTGCTGCCCGACGGCGAGGTCGTCGAGCTCGGCGGGAAGTCGCTCGATCCGGAAGGCCCCGACCTCCTCGGCCTGATCGTCGGTTCCGAGGGAACGCTGGGAATCGTGACGAGCATCACACTGCGGCTCGTCAGGTCTCCGGAAGTCGTGCAGACGCTGCTCGCCGGCTTCGAGACGACTGACGCGGCGGGCGCTGCGGTCTCCGCGATCGTCGCCGCCGGAGTCCTTCCCGCTGCGCTCGAGATGATGGATCGGCTCACGATCGAGGCCGCCGAGCTCGCCGTCGCCCCCGGGTATCCGGCAGGAGCAGGAGCCGTGCTTCTCGTGGAGCTCGATGGCGTGTCCGACCAAGTCGAGGAGGATGCCGCCGAGGTGGAGAGGATCTGTGCCGAGTGTGGCGCGTTCGAAATCCGGGTCGCGACGAACGATCTCGCCCGCGCGCTGCTCTGGAAGGGACGGAAGTCGGCGTTCGCGGCCATGGGGCGAGTAGCCACCGACTACTACGTCCAGGACGGCGTCGTTCCGAGGACACGCCTGCCGGCGGTGCTGCGCCGCATCGAGGAATTGTCCGCGACCCACGGCCTGCGGGTCGGGAACGTCTTCCATGCGGGAGACGGCAACCTCCATCCTCTCGTCCTCTACGACGCCGAGCGGGGCGAGACCGAACGCGCTCGAGACCTCGCCGAGGCGATCCTCGACGCCTGCCTTGACGCGGGCGGCTCGCTCACCGGCGAGCACGGGGTCGGGATGGACAAGGCGTGCTCGATGCCTCGGATGTTCTCCGAGCGCGACCTCGAGACCTTCGGGCGCGTTCGTCGCGCCTTCGACCGCGACGGGCTCTGCAATCCCGGGAAGGTGATCCCCACGCCACGGCTCTGCGGCGAGGTGCCTGGCCCATATCGCGTGCATCCGCTCGAGAGGATGGGCGTTGCCGAGCGTCTCTAGCCTCCAAGAGGCGGCGGAGATGCTGGCTGCGGCCCACACCGAGGGCCGACGGCTCGCGATCGGCGAGGACCTGACCACCGATGGCCTCGACCGGATTCTCGAGCACGAGGCCGGCGACCTGACGTGCACCGTGGAGGCCGGGGTACGCCTTTCCACCCTGCAGCACGCCCTCGCGGACCACGGGCAGCGGCTGTCGCTCGATCCCCCCGGGGACCCGACCGTGGGAGCGCTCCTCGCCCGGAACCTCTCCGGGCCGCTCCGCCATCGCTTCGGCGCGCCGCGCGATCTCGTACTCGGAGTCACCCTCGTGCTCGCGGACGGGACGATCGCGAGCGCCGGCGGCAAGGTGGTCAAGAACGTGGCGGGCTACGACCTCGCCCGCCTCGTTTGCGGCTCGCAAGGACGGCTCGCGCTCATTGCCCGGGTCAGTCTCCGCCTGCATCCGCTTCCAAAGGCCAGGCAGACGCTCGCGATCGAGACCGACGATGCCGGAACCGTCGTCCGTTCCCTCCTCGGCTCCCAGCTGCAGCCGAGCGCTCTCGATGTCCTCCACCCAGGCGGCATCCTCGTGCTCTTCGAGGGGTCGCCTCGCGCGGTGGCGGCACAGGTCGCAGCTGCCCAGGGGCTCGTCGGCGGCGTCGAGGTGGACTTCGGAGCGTGGGACGTCTCGCGTCGGCGACAGGCAGCTGCACTCGAGCGCATCCGCTTCGATCCGGGGCTGCTTGAGAAAACGCTCCACGAGCTGCGCAATGCGGTCGTCAGACCCGCTGCCGGTGTCGCGTACTCAGAAAATGACATGCCAAGCAACAGACTGTTACAAGGCGAGATCGAAAAGCTCTTGGTCGAGCGAATTCGGAGCGAGCTCGATCCCAACGGAGTCCTCGCCGCGTGATCCGCGAGCTGACGGCCGACTGCGTTCACTGCGGCTTCTGCCTGCCCACGTGCCCGACCTACGTCCTCTGGAACGAGGAGATGGACTCGCCGCGAGGACGCATCCATCTGATGGACGCGCGTCTCGACGGGACGGTGACGCTGAACACCACCGTCACGACGCACTTCGACCGCTGCCTCGGGTGCATGGCGTGCCTGTCCTCGTGCCCTTCCGGGGTTCGCTACGACCGGTTGATCGAGACGACCCGCGCAGCGGTGGAAGCGGAGTACGAACGGCCGTGGAGCGACCGCTTGCTCCGCGGGCTCCTGTTTCGCGTGCTTCCCTACCCCGCGCGGATGCGAGCGGCACTCGCCCTTGCCGAGCTCGGGCGCGGTGCTCCCCTGCCCCGGCGCTTCCGGCCGCTCGTCGAGGTCGCGCCTCCGTGGCGCGGCCGCGGCGAGGTGGCGGACGTCACGCGCCCGGAAGGCGTCCGGCGAGGGCGCGTCGGCGTCCTCACCGGGTGCGTTCAGCGCGCGGTCTTCCCCGACGTGAACGCCGCGACCGCACGCGTCCTCGCGGCTGACGGCTACGAGGTCGCAGCACCGTCACAGGGCTGCTGCGGCGCGCTCTCAGTGCACGCCGGCCGGCTCGAGGAGGGAAAGACGTTCGCGCGGGAGCTCATCACCGCGTTCGGGGACGTCGAGTTGGTCGTGGTCAACTCCGCCGGCTGCGGCTCGCACCTCAAAGAGCTCGGTTGGT
>JACDCN010000263.1 GCA_013817555.1 Actinomycetota bacterium | reverse complement strand
CTTTCGGCGAAACAGCCGGCGTGCAGCGCGTCGAGGATCTTTCTACCGTCACTTGTCGAAATCCCAGTCGTCTACGAGCTCGGCCTCTTCCTCTCGAGTTACACAGCCTGGGCACACGCCGATCATGAGTCCCCCAGGCTCCGTGTCGCCGCTGGCCTCCCATGCCGCGAAATCGAGATCTTGAACGTGGCCGAGCCTACGACAGCGAATACAAACGATCTCCTCGTTCATCGGAGTACCTCCTCGTAGTCGAGTTCGGCCGAGTCGCCGAGGACGTGGGTATACGTCCGCGCCGTGGTGACGATGTCGCCGTGGCCGACAGCCTCGCCGATGCGCGCCCACGAGACTCCCTGCTCGTGCATGAGCGACACGCGGCGATGACGCAGGTCGTGAGGCGAGAACGTCGGGACGCCCGCACCGCGGCAGGCCCGCGCAATCGCGGTCCGGAAGCGATCGGCACCGAATCCCTGGAATACGGGCCGCGTGTCCGTGCGATCCTCGCGCGCCACGAGCCCTGAGACGGCCAGGAAGACGACGGCCGGGGTGTTCACCCATCGTGCCCGTCCCGACTTGGAGACGGCCGCTGAGACGCGGAATCGAGAGTGCGGCTCGTCGACGTCGCCCCACGTGAGCGCTTCGAGCTCGCCGACTCTCATCCCGGTTGCGTCGAGAACGAGCGCCGGTAGGCGGTAGGCGACCGGCAGGAGCCTGACGACGGCTTCGACGTGCTCGGCGGTCGGAGGCTTGGGCTCGACCTTCGCCTCGCGCGGAAGCTTGATGCTCGGATCGCGGGCCGGGTTCGGCTCCACCTTCGCGTAGTCGAGCACCTGAGCGAACGTCGAGAGCGTCTTTCGGATCGACTCCCGCTTGCAGCCGCCCGCGTGGAGCTCGGCGACGAGCTCGTCGACGTCGGCTACGTGGAGCTCGTCGAGACGATGATCGCCGAGCCGCGGGAGGATGCGGTTCAAGTTCACGGTGTACGTCGTCCGCGTTCCTTCGGCGACGTCTCGCCGGGAGTCCTTCCAGTTCTCCGCGACTGTGCGAAGCGTCGGGCCGTGAGACTCATCGAGCAAGCGAACGTCTGGGACGCGCAGCGCCGCAAGCTCGCCGGCTATCCAGTCGCGCCGAATCTTCGCCTCCCGCATCGTACGGAACGAGCCCGCGTATCGGGAGGCGCTTTCGCGCCCCCCGACTCGGAACTCCACGCGGAAACGGACACCGCTCTTGCCGTTTCGCCGCTCGATCCACGTGCTAGGCATCGTCGCGGCCTCCCTGTACCAACCGCAACTCTGGCCTTCGTTCGGGCAGGTACTTCGCCTCGAGCTTGTCGACGTACGCCCTGAGACTCTCGGACCCCGTCAACTCGCGCTCGACGACCGCTTCCGGGGGATACCGCTCCGTGAGCTTGGCCGCGACCAGTCGGAGACGTTCGAGCCCGTAGGACCGCTCTCTGTGTGTGTCAGTTGGCACGGTCGTCCCTCTCCATCGCGAACTTGAGGACGTCGAGCGCGTCCTGGATCGACTGACAGAGGTCGAGCGCTCCGAACTCGGCAATGCCCTGCTCGTCTTTGTTCGTCGCGTCGTTGAGAGCAGCCCGCACCTGTGCGGCGACGCCGTCAGCGAAGCGCATGTCTCCCACCCAGTCGACAAGCTCGATCTCTCGAGCCTTCGACTCAATCCGACTTTCAAGCGCCGCGTACTCGGTCGCGAGCCGTAGCAGCCCCTCCAGCTCCTCGCGGAACTGAGTCGGGGTCAGTTCGGTGACGGTCTCAACTGGCATCGTTCTCGCTCCTCTTTGCGTCGATACGGGCGAACTCGACGTGCTCATCGGCGAGCTGCACCTGGAACACGAGCTGCTCGATTGCTTTGTCGGCTTCCTCGACAGCCCACTGAGCAGAGCGCCGAACGATGTAGGCGCGACCGAGCAGAGCGAGGGCCTCAGGTACCAAGAGCCGCTCACCATCAGCCTCATCCGTGCAGAGCGACACGACGTCCGTTAGGTCGGTCGCTGCCTGACTCACCCGCTCTTCCGCCTTCTCGAGCAAGGCCTCGGCCTGCTCGACCTGGCCTGTCGCAGGCCTGGTTGCCGTCGTCATTGACGGCCTCCTTTCGCTAGCGCGAAGGCCTCCGGGCAGCGATTGCCCCGCCGCCCGGAGGCGGTGCGCAGTTTCGCAGAGTGCTCGGAGGATGCGTGGGGGCAATCCACACAGGCCGCAGACTACTCGTCGGACCGGACCGAGGCAAGAGCTCACAGTCGGTTCCCGTAAGCGCAAGTTTCTTGTCGGCCGCGCATCAACCCTTTTGGGGAAGGGGAGTACCTGGGAGCTGGGGCGACACGGCCATGCGGCGGCTGGCGGCGCCCCAGTCCCCAGGGACAACACACACGTCCTCGCAGCCTGGGGCAAGTCGCCGGGCCGGCTACCCATCCGTCCCCAGGGGGAAGGGGAATCGGGGAGGCCAAAGGCCGACCCGGCCCGTTTGCCTTCGCCGGTCAGCGGATAGCTCCTGCGACGGGTCGCACCCGATCCCCTCGATACGTCGACCGCTCCCGCCACTTGAGAAAGTCAGACACCCGGATCATCGGCCGGCTGTAGCCCTCCCACACCTCGACGGGACAAGCGCGGAAGATCGCGTCAACGGCGCGGCGTTCGTAGCCGAGCTCGGCGAGGTCGGAGCGCGTGAGGACGGCGTCCGGGTTCGTCAGACGATCGGCCGCGGTCGGGCGGTCGCTCACGCGGCCTGCACCCGTAGTCGGGCGAGCAGTCGCATCTCGTCAGCCTCCCGCTCCGTGACGAGGCCGCGACCGAGAGCGACACAGGCAGGGCAGCGAAGAGCTCCCAGGAGAGGGTGTTCCGGCTCAAATTGGAAGTCGCAAACCAGGCAGGCGACGACCGTGTCCGAAACCGGCCCCGGACCGCCAAAGCCGTTCCGTTCCCAAACCCGTTCCCTACTACGTAGGGGAACGGGGGAACGGGTCGGCTCAGGCGCTCCGTCCGGGGAGGGGAACGAGAGCCGTTCCCGGGCCGTTCCCAGCGCGGAACGGGGTGCGGCCGGGTCATCGGCTGCCCACAGGTTGAAGAGGCCCTCACGAGCCGCCCCATTGACGAGGAGCCCGTCTCGGAGAAGGCGGTCTCGAACCTCCGTAACGTCGACCGCCCGACCCTTGACCTGCCCCCTGATCTTCGTCCAGGAGGCTCCCGGGAGCTCGCGCACGGCCTCGAGGAGCGCGTCGACGATCGTCTCCTCGGTGACCTCCTCGTGCTCCTTGACCGCGAACGAGTCGCCGTCCGCCCAGGCTAGGTGCGTGGTCGTGCCGTGCAGCGGCGAGCACCATCGGACTTTCTGCCAGTAGACGCGCGTCCCGCCGTGACCCTCCGACTGGACGTGAACGAGCGTGTCCGGCACCGGCTCCCAGGCGCCCGAGATTTGGCCGGCGCGGTTCTCGTGGTGGACGATCAGGAAGGCGATGCGCCGCGCGGCGCGGCTGCGGACGTCCTCGAGGAGCTCCATGAAGGCGCGGATCTCGTCAGCCGTGCCCCGCCCTCCATGC
>JACDCN010000040.1 GCA_013817555.1 Actinomycetota bacterium | reverse complement strand
GGATGCGGCGCCAGGGTCGGCCGAGACTGATCTCCTGGCTCTTGAACGTGACCCGGGTGGTGCCGAGCACCTCCTGCGCAACCTGCTCGACCAGCGCCTCTATCCGCGCCATCGTGTCCTCGTAGTCGGCGTACGCCTCGTACCACTCGAGCATCGTGAACTCCGGCTGATGCTTGTAGGAGACGCTCTCGTTGCGGAAGTCCTTGCCGATCTCGTACACCCGCTCCAGCCCGCCGACGATGAGCCGCTTGAGATAGAGCTCGGTGGCGATGCGGAGATAGATGTCCGCATCGAGCTCCTCCGAGCGCGTCACGAACGGATGCGCGAAGGCCCCGCCGTAACGCGGCTGCAGGATCGGCGTCTCGACCTCGACGAAGCCGTCAGTGTCGAGGACGCGGCGAATCGCGGACACCACACGTGACCGGAGCAAGAAGAGCTCGCGAGTCTCGTCGTTCATGAGCAGGTCGAGGTAGCGCTTGCGGTAGCGCGTCTCCTGGTCGGTGACGCCATGGAACGTGTCCGGAAGCGGACTTCTGTTTTTCGAGAGCGTCGTCAGCTCGTCCACGGCCAGAGATGGCTCGCCCCTTCGCGAGTTGGCTGGAAAGCCTATGGCGGCCACGACGTCCCCGAGACTTATGTCGATCGGTCCGGTCCGGCTGTCGTCGCACAGGAGCTGGATGCGCCCCGAGCGGTCGACGAGATCGAGGAAAGTGAGCTTCCCGTGACCACGCCGCGCCATGACCCGGCCGGCGAGGCGGCGCTTCTCTGACGACTCCGTGTCCGGCTCGAGGAGTGCGGCCTCTTCGCGAACCGCCGCGATCTCATCCCGGTCGGGAAAGCGCTTAGGCGACGTCATCGCGGGCCGAGTCTAAAGCTCAGGCCCAGACGAGCCAGCCGGCGAGGAGCCCGAGACCGAAGGCGAGAGCGAACAGCAGCCAGCCGAAGACGAGCGTGACATCGCTCAAAGAGCGCCGAATCGGCTCGATCGTGAAGTAATCGCGACCGACGGCCACGGGCCCAACCTCGGCGGGAAAACATCGACGTACTCGGGAGCTTCGCGACCACCGTCGAGATGCCGCAGGACACTGCACGGCTAGATCACGAAGCGATGACCCCAGATCGGCGAGGATCTGCGCCAAAACGCCTTGGGTTCACGGGCGTGCGTCGAGCCTCTTAATTGGCAAGGACGACGACCTGGCGTGCGCGTCCGCTGAATCGCTCGAACATGATCCGAGCCTAGACGGAGAGAGACCGTCCTCGCCTGTGCCGCGGTGGCGAAGTGCGGCCTACGCCGCCTTGATCTCCATGATCTTGAACTTGAGCTTCGAGCCGCGTGGTGTCGCGACCTCGACAATCTCGCCCTTCTTCCGGCCCATGATCGCCTTTCCCACGGGAGACTCGTTGGAGAGCTTGCGCTCGATCGGATTCGCCTCGGCTGAGCCGACGATGAAGTACTCGACCGTCTCCTTCGCGTCGACATCTCGCAAGCGCACGACCGACCCCACGGAGACGACGCTCGTGTCGATGTCCTTCGGGTTGATCACGCGGGCGTTCGCGAGCCGCTCCTCGAGCTGCGCGATCCGATGCTCCAGCATCATCTGCTCGTTCTTGGCATCGTCGTACTCGGCGTTCTCGGCGATCTCGCCGAACGCGCGCGCCGCGGCGATCCGCTCTGCGATCTCGCGGCGTTTCTCGGTGCGCAGCCGGTCGAGCTCGCTCTTCAGCTGCTTGTAGCCCTCGGGAGTGAGGATCACATCCTTCAAGAAAAATGCCCTCCGAGATAGACGGCGGGGCCGGCCGGCCCCGTCAAACGGCCCGGAATGGTAGCTGCGCCGCGAAGCCAGCGTCAACCGGCTCGCCCGTGCGCAAGACCAGAATCCGCTCGCGCGAATTCTGGTCGCGCGCCAGATCCCCCGAATGCGCCCGCAGCACCGCCTTCTCATTCGAACTTCTACGATGCGATCCGATGATCGACCTCCGCACACCATGGCAGATCGGCCCCGTCGAGATACCGACGCGGCTCGTTCTCGCGCCTATGGCGGGCGTTAGCGTGCAGGCATTCAGGCGACAGGGCCGCCGCTACGGCGCCGGCCTCGTGTGCTCGGAGATGGTCAGCTGCGCCGGGATCGAGCATGGCAACGAGCGCACGCTGGGGTACCTGCGTGTTGCCGCCGACGAGCACCCGCTTGCCATTCAACTCTTCGGCTCGGAGCCGCGCACGCTCGCGAACGCGGCGAAGATGGTCGAGGCCGTCGGTGCGGACATCGTCGACCTGAACTTCGGCTGCCCAGTCCGAAAGGTGACGCGAACCGGCGCCGGCGCGACGCTCCTCGAGGATTCCGCGCTCGCCTGCAGCATCGTCGAATCGGTCGCGCGGGCCGTCGATCTGCCGGTCACCGTCAAGCTAAGGCGAGGCCTCCACAACGGCTCGCGTGTGTGTCTCGAGCTCGGGCCGAGGCTCGTCGAAGCCGGCGCTGCGTCACTGACGCTCCATCCTCGCTCAGCGCAGCAGATGTACACCGGGACCGCCGACCACGGGTTGACGGCCGAGCTCGTTTCCTTGGTCGACGTCCCGGTTGTCGCCTCGGGAGATGTGACCTCTCGCGCCCGCGCCCAGGCGGTGCTCGCCACCACCGGCGCCGAGGCGGTCATGGTCGGGCGGGGTGCGCAGGGAAATCCGTGGGCGCTCGAGGAGATCGTCGACGGCGAGACGAGCGCGCCGTCGCGTGAGGAGGTGGCCGCCGAGCTCGTCCTCTTCATTCGGGAGGCGGTACGGGAGCTCGGGGAGCGCCGCGCCTCCAGCTTCCTGAAGAAGTTCTACGGCTGGTACCTCGGCCAGGGGCGGTTTCCGCGGGCGTTCAAGCAGGAGCTCGTCCAGCTCGAGTCGACGGAGGAGGTCGAGCGGCGCCTTCTCGCGGCGGCGCCAGGCGCGATCGAGATCCTGGAGCGGCTGGAGGCCGAGATTCCGTCAGGCGACGAGGTGACCCTCGAGCTGCCCATCTCCGTATACGGCGGCGGGTGAGTGAGTCAGTCTTTGGAACGTCCGGCGAAGGCCGTCGCAACGCCTAGCGCGACATAGACGCTTCCCGACACGTAGCGCTGGTCTGGAGCGCCGGGTGAGCGGCGTCCGGATCGATGAACTGCGGCAGGAACGCGAGGAAGAAGAGCGCGACCTTCGGGTTGAACGCATTGACGACGACACCCTGGGCGTAGACGCGCCGCAGGCGGACGGCGATGACGACCGAGGCGTCCTTCTCGGCGTGACCCGAGAAAACGGTCCAGAGCCCGAGTCCGATCAGATACGCGGCGCCGGCGTACTTGACCACGGAGAACGCCATGGCCGAGGACGCGAGCACGGCCGAAAGCCCTACAGCCGCGGCCGCGACGTGCACAAGGGCGCCCGTTTCGATTCCGAGCACCGACGCGACGCCGGCACGCCGGCCTTGATGGATGCTTCGCGTAACGATGTAGAGCACCGCCGGGCCGGGAACGGCGATGAGCGCAGCCGAGGCAAGCGCGAAGATCGCCAGCGTCCCGGGATCCACGATCACGCGTTCAGCTCCCAGACCATGCGCAGCCCGTCGAGCGTCAAGAACGGGTCGACGCGCTCGATCGTTCGCGAGTGCGGAGCAACGAGGTCTGCCAGCCCACCCGTGGCGATCGCGGGCGCCTCAGCACCGAGCTCCTCGCGGATGCGGCCGACGATCCCGTCCACCTGACCCGCGAAGCCGTAGACGAGGCCGGACTGAAGCCCGCCGACCGTCGTCTTCCCGATCACCGTGGCGGGCGGCGCGTAGTCCACCTTGACGAGCCGGGCCGCACGGGCGAAGAGCGCTTCCATGGACGTCTCGATCCCGGGCGCGAGGACACCGCCCACGTACTCGCCCTCGGGTGAGACCACGTCGAAGTTGGTCGACGTGCCGAAGTCGACCACGACCACGGGCGCGCCGTAGCGCTCCCGGGCGGCGACCGCGTTCACGATGCGGTCGGGACCGAGCTCACGCGGATCGTCGTAGCGAATCGGGATACCGGTCTTGACGCCCGGGCCGACGAGGAGGAGTGGGGCGTGCGCCCACTTGTCCGCGAGCGTCTCCCACTCGCGAATCAGCACCGGGACGCTCGAGGCGAGACAGATCCCTTCGACGCCGTCGAAGTCCAGCAGGCCGCTAAGGAGAACACCCAGCTCGTCAGCCGTCGTTGACCGTTCGGTCGCGACGCGCCAGTGGTCGCGCAGGTCGTCACCCGAGTACGTGCCGAGCGCGGTCTGCGTGTTGCCGACGTCGACGGCGAGGAGCATCGCGCAAGTGAATCAGAGCGGCTGAAGACAGGGTGTTATACAGTCGGAGCCAAGGTGTTTCGAAGGCAGAGTCGCGGCTGGATGGGGTTCGAGATCGCTCTCGTGCTCGCGGGATTCGCCGTCGCCCTAATTGCCGCTCTCGAACTCCTTCGGCGTAGGCGAGCGAAAGGAGCAAGCATGGCGGACGCAAAGCAGATCGTCCGACGTCTGATCGAGGAGCCCTGGACGGGCAACATGGACGTGATCGACGAACTCATCGGATCCGGCTACATCGGCTACGACCCGTCAGCCCCCGAGCCGATCAGCGGCCCGGACGGCGCGAGAACCCAGATCCAGCAGTACATCGATGGGTTCCCCAACGGCCGCATCACCGTCGACGACCAGATCGCGGAAGGCGACAAGGTCGCATCGCGGTGGACGGCACGCGGAACGCAGACGGGTGAAGTGGCAGGCATCGCCCCGACGGGCAAGGAGGTCACGGTCTCGGGACTCACGATCTCGCGGCTCGAGGACGGCAAGGTGGTCGAGGAGTGGACGACCTGGGACACCCTCGGCATGCTCGTGCAACTCGGCGCGATCCCCGCGCCGGCTCAGGCCTGAACAGAAGAACAAACGTAGTCGAAGGGCCGCCCCGAGCGGCCCTTCGACGTTGCAGGGTTGAAGAACGGGACGGCGAAGGATGGCTTCCCCGAAGCCGCCATGTCCAGCTTCTTCGCTTCCCGCCACATGCCGTGCGCCGAATGCGGCGCATCGGTTGCGGCTGAAGAAACGCACACCTGCGACCCGGAGCGCGTGCTCGAATTCCGCTTGTTCCACCTACGCGACAGCATGAGCGCCTTCGACGATGACCTTCGCGGTTACCTCGAGTCGGCCGAAGGCCGCTTCGAGCAGTGGCTCGCCGAACGCGACCGGCCGCCTCCCTAGTGCGAAGGACGGAATCCGCTCACGCAGATTCCGTCCGCGCGAAGAACCCTGAAAGCGTCCGCTTCGTTTTCAGGTGACTCTAAGAGGACTCGTCTTCGCCCTGGAACTGCTGGCCGATCCGCTCTGCAAGGGCTTCGGCGCTCAGTCGCGGCTCCTCGCCCTCGCCCCGCAGCTCCTCGATCGTGACATCGCCGGACGTGTAGACCTCGGCGCGCGGGATGATCCGCGTCGGCCGGTTCTTGTCCCACACCCACACGTCCTCCATGCGAACGTGGAAGAACGGATAGCTGGCCTGGGGAAGCGATTCGACGTCGAGCTGGTTGCAGAGATACGTCGCATCCTGGGTGAGAACGCAGTAGCGGAAGAGGCCGAAGACGGCCGAGTACTCGCGTTTCAGCGAGATCTCGAGCTCAGCCTCGAACTCGTCGAGCTCGTCGAGGTGGGACATCGCGCTTCAGTCTAGACAGTTGGCGCAAGTCCGAAATCCGCTCGCGCAGATTCCGGACGCGCGAAGATCCCTAAAGGCGTCCGCGACTCGACGGTATTTACACGAGCTGTTCCAGGAGCTCCACGGCCTTCCCGACTCCGGGGATCTCGAGCTCAGGCTCGAGCTCGACGAGTGGCTCCAGTGCGAAGCGACGCTCGTGTAGCCGAGGATGCGGAACGCGCAGCCCTGGCTCGTCAACGATCTCGTCTCCGTACACGAGCAGATCGAGGTCGATCGTGCGCGGTCCCCAGTGCACTCCGTCGCGCACACGCCCGAGCTCCTGCTCGACGCGCAAGAGAGCGTCCAGGAGATCGCGCGCCGTAAAGCCGGTCTCGACGACGACAGCTCCGTTCAAGAAGGTCGGCTGGTCGACGTTCCCTACCGGATCCGTCTCGCGAAGCTGGGATACGGCCAGGACCTCGATCTCCGGCTCGGCCGCAAGGAGGTCGACTGCGCGCAGCAGCGTCACCTCGCGGGGACCCAGGTTGGCGCCGAGACCGACGTACGCCCGCGGCAACCTAACGGGCCCGTTCGACGATAACCGCGGCGTGCTCGACCGGTGGGTCCAGCACGACGTCCGGCTTCCGGACCCTCACGCGAGCTCGCTCGACCGCAACGAAGCGATCCAGGATGCCGTCCACGACCGCCCCGGCGAGCCCCTCGAGCAAGAGGCGCTCCGGCCCGGCGAACACCTCTCGCACGAGACCGGCGAGGTGCCGGTAGTCGACGGTCTGGTCGATGTCGTCGCTCGACGCTGCGTCGTCGTCCACATCGACCCAGAGATCCACCAGGAAGCGCTGGCCGAGCCGCCGTTCTTCCTCCAGATAGCCATGGTGTCCGAATAGGACGAGGCTCTTCAGTTCGATTGTCATGCACTCACCTTTCCCCGTTCTACGGCTGCTGCAACCGCCAGCGCCTCCACTGTCTCGCGAACATCGTGCGCTCGGAGCATCCACGCGCCACGCTCGAACGCCGCGACCGCCCCTCCCACCGACGCAGAGGTCGTTCCCTGGGTCGCTCCCGAGTCGCCGAGCACCTTGCCCAGCGTGCTCTTCCGAGAGAGCCCGACGACGACAGGGCGTCCCAGCGCCGTAAAGCTGTCGAGACGTCGAACGAGCTCGAGGTTCTGGTCGGATGTCTTTCCGAATCCGATACCCGGATCGACGCAGATTCGCCGCTCGTCGATCCCACATTCGATGGCGAACGCGATCCGCTCCTCTAAGAACGCGAACACTTCGGCCGCGATGTCGTCGTACTGAGGAGCCTCTTGCATCGTCCGCGGCTCTCCACGCATGTGCATCAGGCAGACATACGCACCCCGCTCCGCCACCACCGCGCCCATCTCCGGATCTCCACGCAGCGCGCTGACGTCGTTCACCATCTCGACACCGAGCTCGAGGGCCCGCTTTGCAACCTCCGCTTTCGACGTGTCGACAGAGACTGGGACGCCCTGGAGCCCCTCGAGCACCGGAAGAACGCGGCGGAGCTCCTCGTCTGCGGCGACGGGCTCCGCGCCCGGCCGCGTCGACTCACCGCCCACGTCGACAAGAGCAGCCCCCTCGGCGAAGAGGCGCCGAGCGTGGGCGACCGCAGCGGCCGGCGACGAGAAACGCCCTCCGTCGGAGAAACTGTCAGGCGTGACGTTCAGCACGCCCATGACCGCTGGTCGCGGCCAGCGGTCCTCGATCGCTGGCGCCGGGGAGCTCACGTGGAGGAGCGTATCGCCGCACGAACCCGGCGAAGAGTGCAGGATCCCCGTCGATGAGCGTCATGCCCTCCACCACCGGGGATCTCGGGCAGCCCCGCGGGATCGGGTTCGGAATCCTGCTCTTCATCGTCACCTTCGGCATCTACGGCCTGTATTGGGTCTACAAGACCCACGAGGAGATGAAGCAGCACACCGGGGATGGCATCGGAGGCGTCCTCGGGCTCGTCATCTGGATCCTCATCTGGCCAGTCAACGCTTTCGTGATCCCTTCGGAGATCGGAAAGATGTACCAGCGCGACGGGCGCGAGCCGCCGGTCACCGGCTGGACCGGGCTGTGGCTCTTCCCCGGCTTCTTCCTCGTGATTCCGGCGATCGTCTGGTTCGTCAAGGTTCAGGGCGCCCTGAACCGCTACTGGGAGAGCAAAGCCGCGACACCATCGGCAGCTTCGCCGGTCAACGCATAGAGAGCGAGTCCCGTGCGCGGTAGCTCTGCGCGAGCCCTTCTGCCGGGGATCGTCGTACTCGCGCTCCTCGGCGTCGTCGCGGTCGCGGCGACCGGCTCTACACAGGCGGGCTCGGGAGAGACGCGGCGGCCGTCCGACATCGTTCTCGACACGTTCTTCAGCTTTGCGCTCATCGCGCTTCTGCCCGCAGCGGCGCTCCTCGTCTACGGGCTCATGCAGCGGCGGGCGATCGCCGAAGAGATCGCGTCAGGGAAGTACCGACGGAGCGGGATGCTCGTGTCGTTCACCGTGCTCACGGCCGCGTTCGCGCTCATCTGGTACCTCAGGCCGCGTCACCTGAACGGCGTCTTCGCCCGCAACGAGGAGGAGACGCTGCGGCCCGAGCTTCTCGAACCGAAGCCCGAGCGGCCCGATCCGAGCGGGACCTACGAGCCGGAGGTCGCCTGGATCCCGATTCTGGTGGTCGCCGCGCTCGTCGCGACTGCGATCGGCGCATACGTCGTCGCCGCGCGGCGGCGCGCGCGGGCGTTCGATCCTGGCCAGAGCCGACTGGCCGAAACGGTCGCGGACCTGCTCGACGAGTCACTCGACGATCTCCGCGCGGAGCCGGATGCGCGCCGCGCCGTGATCGCAGCCTACGCTCGCCTCGAACAGACTTTCGCCGCCTCCGGCCTCGCGCGGCTCCGACACGAGACCGCCGAGGAGCACGTCAGCAGGATCCTCGGACAGCTCGAGGTGGACAACCGGCTCGTGAGGCGACTTACAGAGCTCTTCGCTCGGGCAAAGTTCTCGCACCACGTCGTGGACGAGACCATGAAGGAGGAGGCGATCGCGGCCCTCGCGCAGATCCGTGACGAGCTCCGCGCCGCAGCACGCCAGCGGATGGAGGAGCGGATGCGAGTGCTGGCGGAGCGGGCGGCCACCTCGTGAGGAGCGTTCTCTGGCGCGCAACGCGCGTGCTGGTCGTCCCCACGCTCGTCCTTTTCGCCATCCTCGCGTTTCTCCCAGGCCGGCTCGAGCTCGCGATTCGCGTCTACGCGCTCGTTGTCGCAGGAGTCGCGCTCGCTCTCATGACCGCCGTCTTGCGCCGCGCATATCCGCGGACGACGCCACTTCGCGCACATGCGAAACGGCGCGACGCCCCGCGTCGAGGCGTACCGGTTCTCGCGCGACTCGAGCAGGAGGTGGCTCTCGGCGCGGCGGGCTCATTCGACCTCCATCACCAGTTACGGCCGCGGCTGCGGGCGCTCGCGGCCGGGCTGCTGACAGCGCGAGGCCTCTCGCTCGACGGTGACTCCGCGCAGGCGCGACGCCTCCTCGGCGAGGAGACATGGGGGGTAGTCCGCAGAGATCGCCTCCCGCCCGAGGATCGCCTCGCCCGCGGCATCACGCCGGAGGCGCTGGGTCGTGTGGTCACGTCATTGGAGCGCATCTAATGAACCTCGTACGCGTCCACGAGCTCTCCGCCGAGATCCTCGACGAGGTCGAGCGCGCCGTCGTCGGGAAGCGTGATCCGTTGGAGCTCGTGCTCACTGGGTTCCTCGCAGACGGCCACGTGCTTCTCGAGGACTACCCGGGCCTTGCGAAGACCCTCGCCGCGCGCTCGTTCGCACAAGTGCTCAGCATGCGGTTCACCCGCATCCAGTTCACCCCCGACCTGATGCCCGCCGACGTGACGGGCTCGTCGATCTGGAATCAGCGCGATGTCGACTTCGAGTTCCGGCCTGGGCCGATCTTCACCAACCTTCTCCTCGCCGACGAGATCAACCGCGCGCCGCCGAAGACGCAGGCCGCGCTGCTCGAGGCCATGCAGGAGCGCCAGGTGACGATCGAGGGCGAGACGCACCGCTTGGAGCCGCCGTTCCTCGTCATCGCCACCCAGAACCCGATCGAGTACGAGGGGACCTATCCGCTCCCGGAGGCGCAGCTCGATCGCTTCCTCCTGCGTACGGCCTTCGGCTACCCAGCCCGAGAGGACGAGATGGAGGTACTCGGGCGCCGGATCGAGCGCGGCAGCGACGAGCTCGAGCTCCGTCCGGTCATCGACCGAGAGACGCTCCTCGAGATGCAGCAGGCGATCGAGCAGGTCCATGTCGCGGAGAGTGTGCGCGGCTACTGCGTCGATCTCGCCGCAGCCACTCGGCGATCCGAGAGCTCGGCGGTGGGAGCAAGCCCGCGCGGAAGCCTCGCGCTGCTCAAGCTAGCGCGTTGCAAGGCCGCTTTCGCAGGCCGCGACTTCGTCCTGCCGGACGACGTCAAGGCCGTCGCGGTTCCAGCGCTCGCTCATCGACTCGTTCTCCGACCCGAGCTCTGGGTGCAGCGAATCTCGTCCGAGGACGTCGTGCGGGACGTGCTCGCTACGGTGCCGACGCCGCCGCCAGAAGATCTGTCGGAGCAGTGACCCGCTGCGGCAGCCCGCGTCTTGAGGGCTATGCGGTCCTCGCGGGGGTCGGGCTGGTCGCCGCACTCGCGCTGCGCCGCCCGGAGCTCGCCGTCGTGGCGGCGCCTTTCGCGCTCGTATTGGCGATCGGCTTGCAGGTCGCGCGTGAGCCGCGCCTCGACATTCAGTTCACCGTCCAGGGAGAGCGCACCGTCGAAGGGGCGGGGGTGGAAGCGGAGATCGTGGTGCGAGCCGAAGGCTCCGTCGACCGCCTCGAGCTCCTGCTCGACCTGCCGAAAGGCGTCGAGGTCGAGGGCGGGGATGCCGTGGCTGTCCGTTTGCGCGCGGGCGAAGAGCGCACGATCCCGGTGCGGCTGCGATGTTCGCGCTGGGGCGTCTACGAGGTGGGGTTGGTCGAGGCTCGCGCGCGGGACCTGTTCAGGCTCGTCGTCTGGGAGGACCGGCTCAGTCGAGTGCGTGAGCTGAAGGCGTACCCGCACTCGGAGACGCTCACCAGAGTTCTGGACGCGGCCGAGACGCAGGCCTTCACCGGAAGCGCGGTCGCGCGTGTCAAGGGCGACGGCATCGAGTACGCAGATATCCGCGACTACGTTCCCGGTGACCGCCTGCGTTCCATCAACTGGCGAGCGTCCGCCCGCCGAACTGACCTCGTCGTCAACGAGCGCTATCCCGAGCGGAACACCGACGTCGTCCTGTTCGTCGACAGCTTCGCGGACCTCCGCGACGAGAGTCGCAGCACGCTCGACGACGCGGTGCGCGCGTCCGCGACTCTCGCGACCCGCTACCTCGAAAGGAGAGACCGCGTCGGCCTCGTTGCCTTCGGGGGGGTCCTGCGCTGGCTTCGGCCGGGAATGGGGCCGTCTCAGCGCTTCCGCCTGATCGAGACGCTGCTCGAGACCGGAGTCGCGCCCACCTACATCTGGCGCGACGTCGATTTGATACCTGCCCGAATCCTTCCGCCCAAGGCTCTCGTCATCGCACTGACGCCGCTCGTCGACCCTCGCTTCGTGAAGACGCTCCAGAACCTGCGCGCTCGGGGTTTCGACCTCGTCGTCGTGGAGATCGATCCCGTGGGACTCGTCGAGCCGGGCAGGAAGGAGCTCGAGCGTCTCGCGTATCGCTTGTGGCTGCTCGACCGCCAGGTGCTCCGGTCACGTCTCGAACGCCTCGGCGTGGGCATCGCGCGCTGGGGAGACGGCGTGGCGCTGGAGTCCGCCCTCGAGGAGGTGAGGACATACAGGCGCTTCGCGAGAGTCGCACGCGTCTAG
>JACDCN010000262.1 GCA_013817555.1 Actinomycetota bacterium | reverse complement strand
TTCCGATCCGACGCGGTGTTCCAGCGAGCGTCCCGAGTTTCTGCGAGAGCCGGACGCCCGACGGGAGCTTTCCGCGAACAACGCTCCATTTCAGGGGCGCGACGCCTCCGACCGTGACGAGCGCCGCACGGTATGTGCGTGCCAGCTTCGCAGCTTTCAGGCGGAGCGTCTTGATCGCAAGCCTCGGGGCAACAGTCAGAGAGGCGTTCACCGTCCCTACGCGCCCTTCAGCATCTTTGGCGCTCAGGCCGAACGCGAAGTTGCCAGCAGCCCGAGGAGTTCCGGAGAGCGTGCCCTTGCTCGCATCGAGCGCGACCCCGGAGGGCAACGCACCGGAGGACAGCGACCATGTATACGCGCCGCTCCCTCCCGTTGCCGTGGCGGTCTTCGCAAAACGAACGCCAACCTCAGCGTTCGGCCGCTGTGCCGGTGCGAACGGCGACTTTACGACGACGGGCCGCCGCACGGTGAGCGTGTACGTCTCTGTGTCAACGGGGCTGCCGTTCTGAGCCTTGACGACGAACCCGTAGCTCCCCTCGGCAGTGGTTGTTCCGCTCAAGACGCCAGCTGTCGAGAGGGTGATGCCTGGAGGAAGCGCTCCCGACTGCAGGGACCAGGTCGCCTGCACGTCGGGGCCGGTGAGCGGGTTCAGGCTCACAACCTGCTTCGTCGCGAGTGTGTCGGTATAGGGCTGGCCAACGGTGGCGGGCTTGACGGACGGGTTGATGATCGAGAGTCCGGGGTCGATCGGGATGCTGAATTCGCGTTCCGATCGATCCTCGCGTTGGCACCAAGAAGGTCCCCCTTCGGCCGCGGTCAGGTCGTGATTCCACACCCAGAAACGCGTCAGGCCGGCGCCCGTGGGGATGCCGGAGATGAGACCGTCTCTCGTCATCGAGAGCCCCGCCGGAAGCGAGCTGTTGACGATCTCGAACCAATCGTAAGGTTCGCAGCCCGAGCCCTCCTCGGACTCCATCTGGACCTCATACGGCACGCCAACAAAGCCCGTCGGACAACGGAGCAGAAGTTGCTCACCCGGCGTTTCTCGACACGGGCCGTTATCGCCCTCGAAGTCCGCGGCGCCTTTCGATCCCCTTAGCCGAAAAGAAGCACGAGCCCGGCCCCTATCACAACGAGAACGGGCTGCTCTTCACCGCGGACGAGGACTTCTGCAAAGAACTCCGGAGGGGGCATCGAGACCGGCTACGGCTACCTCCGGGTCTACGACTACTCCGATCCCAGTGACCCTGGGCAGATCGGCGAGTACCGGACGCCGAACTCCCTGGGCCTCGGCGCCCAGGGCCCCGGCGACTACACGATCCACAACCCGTTCCTCGTCGGGACGGACGTCTACATCTTGTGGTACTCGGACGGCGTGCGTGTCGTCGACGCGAGCGATCCGACGGATCTCGAGGAGGTCGCGTACTTCGTCCCGCCGGCCGGGCAAAACCCGGTCAAGCCGCCTCAGCGCGGCGTCCTGTCGCAGATGCCACAGGTGTGGGGCGTCGTCGTGGACGAGACGACAGAGCTCGTCTACGCGAGCGACATGAACACCGGCCTCTGATTCTGCGGAGGACCGACCACGGTTAGCCGCGGCTGAACCTCGAGGCGCGGAGTCGCGCGCTCATGGAGCGCAAGCGCGACGAGGTGCTCGCGGTGATCCGGAGCTAGAGGGGCCGGCTTTCGCCGGCCCCTCCTTGCCTGTCGACGTTGTTAGCTGAGGATCACGTTGCTGCGGCCCGCGACGTAGCAGGTGCCGACCTGCCGCTGCGGCAACAGGACGCGGATCTTGAGCCGAGCCCTGATCGACGAGCGGAACGTTACGGACGAGATGACCGTCGGGGCGACGCCCGTGCTGTTCGCTCGCAACAGAACGCGCTTGAAGTTGACCCAGCGCCGGAGCGTTCCGTTGTAGCGCTGGAAGGTCGCGTACTTGCCGGCGAAGCTCGCCGCAGCGAACACGCGTAGCGAGTAGCGGTGCGGTGCCAGCTTGCGGAGACGCAGACGCGGGCGCACCTTGACGGCGACGGTCGGACTCGTCGTGCTCTTGACCTTCACCGTGTAGACGGTGGTCTTGAGCGGCTGCACGACGGCGGTGAAGGCACCACCCGTCGTCGTCTGCACCGTGGTCACCTTCGTTGCGGCGGTCTGCCCGCAGGGCTGGGCGAGCACGACGACGTTCTCACCGACCTTCTGGTTCGAGAGCGTTCCGGCCAGGGTGCTCTTGCCGCCGTAGACGACCAGCTGCGGCTTCCCGGCGAGCGTCAGCGTGTCCGTCGCAGGCGGCGCGCCGCTCACCGTGACCCTGCCGCGGAAGGTGTTCCCTTTCACGTTGGGATCGGAGTAGTCGTACGAGCCGGCGCTCCGGAACGTGCACGTGCCGCTCTGAGCTGGCTGCAGGACGAGCGGGTTCGGCGCGCAGGTGACACCGCCTGTCTTCTTGAAGACGACTTGGTGGGCGACCGTGTCCGTGTTCGTGAACTGGACGGAGTCACCGATCGCGATGGTGACGGCTTTTGGAACGTAACCATTCTTGGTGATCGAGACGGTGACCGTCGCCGCTGCCGCTCCCGTGACGGCGAACGCGGCGATAACACCGATCAAAACCAGCAGCTTTCGCATCAGATGACCCCTTTAGGATCGGAGTTCGGTTTCCTACTCAGAAAGATGCCGCCGGCACCAAAAACTTGCATTGCCGTCCGTTAGAGCAAGCGTCGGCACGTACCGTGTTCGGCTCGCCGCCCGGCCCCGCTCGGATCGATGCGGCGCGCGGCCTGTTAGCGTCGCACGAGTGTTCGTATCCGTGGGCGACGCGCGGCTCTCTGATACCTCCGCCTCCATCAGCTGCTGCACGACCCAGGTCAGCGACTCGCGCAGGAAGTCGAGCCAGTACACCACGCTACGGAAGGTAACCCGGGCGAACGAGACATCTACGGATCCGAGCGCGCGGCACACCCGGACAATCGCAGGAGCGGCCAGCTACAAACCGCGGGCTCACAGCCCATAGAAATGAGCGGCCTGCCCAACCGGTCCTCACTTCGAGTTCGTCGCGAACTCCGTGTTGAGTGGATTGAGCAGGATCACTTTCGCGATCGCATGCCGCCGCTCGGCCCCCACGGTCGCCTGTGCCAGGCCACGCCACAGCAGCCAGTTCCTGGGATCCTTCGCGATTGCCCGCTTGTAGCTCCGCTGTGCGGCCGGCGTGTCGCCCGAGGCGAGTTGCGCGTCGCCGATCGTGACCCAAGGATCCGGCGACCATGGAAGTCGCCTCGCGCTCAGCTTGGCCTGGCGCTCGGCCGAGACGAGATTGCCGTGGCCTAACGCCTCGCGGCCCGCTACCAGCGCCTGATTCCCGACGAGGCTGACGAGCGCGAAGGCGCAGACGGCAAGCGCGCCGATGAGCACGACTCCGCGCATCGCCTTCCCGAGCACGGCCTGGGAATCGTCCGGCTCGACCGAGGCGAGGCAGGCGCCGCCGACGATGATCGCGAGCAGCGTGACACCGGCGAGCTCCCAGTCCCAATCGGCCCCTGCGTGAGTGAGGTACGCCGTGTAGGCCCC
>JACDCN010000261.1 GCA_013817555.1 Actinomycetota bacterium | reverse complement strand
TACCACGCTCGCCGAGAAGCCGGTGAGGCGTTCGGCAGCGGCTCGCGCGCGATCAGCGAGCTCGGGATCGACCGCGAGGTTTCGGCGTGGCCGGCGGCGGGCGCCGCCCTCCCTGGCAGCCCGCTCCGCGCTGCGCACTGTCAGGCCCTCCTTGGCGATCCTGCGCGCAAGGCGGCGTCGGGCCTCGTCGTCGGGGAGCGAGAGCACGGCGCGAGCGTGCCCTTCGGTCAGGTCTCCACGGGCGAGCATCCAGAGCACCTCCTCCGGAAGCTCGAGCAGGCGCAGGCGGTTCGACACGGCTGACTTCGAACGTCCGACGCGCTCGGATACCTCTCCCAGGGAGAGCTCGAACTCGTCGACGAGCGATGCGTACGCGCGCGCCTCCTCGACAGGCGACAGCTGCTCGCGCGCAACGTTCTCGACGAGCCCGAGGAGAAGCGACTCGCCGTCCTCGACATCGCGAACCAGCGCGGGCAGCGTCGGCATGCCCGCGGCTCTCGCCGCGCGCCAGCGTCTCTCGCCGGCTATGAGCTCGAAGCCACCTTCGGTACGGCGGCGTACGACGATCGGCTGCAGCACGCCCTGCAGGCGGATCGAAGCGGCCAGCCCGGATGCTGCCTCCGGCTCGAAGCGCCGCCGGGGTTGGCGCGGGTTCGGGTGAACCGTCTCGACGGGAAGGTGGAGCAGCTCCGGCTGTCCGCCCTCGCCCAACAGCACCTCGAGACCGCGCCCGAGGCCTCTCCGCTCCTTAGGAACGCTCGACAAGCTCCATCGCCACCTTCCAGTAGGCCTCGGCGCCGGCCGACCGGCGGTCGTAGGCAATTGCGGGAAGCCCGTGGCTCGGAGCCTCGGCAAGGCGTACCGAGCGGGGCACTGTCTGAGTGAAGACCAGGTCGCCGAAGTGCTTTCGGAGCTCGGCTTCGACCTGGGCGGCGAGGCGCGTCCTCCCGTCGGCCATCGTCAGCAAGATGCCCGCAACCGCAAGCTCGCGGTTGAGGCGAGCCTTCACGAGATTGATCGTCCCGAGAAGCTGGGAAAGCCCTTCGAGCGCGTAGTACTCCGCCTGGACGGGAACGAGCGCGCGGCTCGCCGCCGCGAGGGCGTTCACCGTGAGCGTCCCGAACGACGGCGGACAGTCGAGGAAGACGAACGAGTATGCGTCGAGCGAGCCTCCGAGGGCGTCAGCGAGATACCGCTCGCCGCCTTCGCGGGTCGAAAGCTCAACTGCGGCGGTCGCAAGGTCGTTCTTGGCCATGACCACGTCGAGGTTCGGAAACGGGGTCGGCTTCGCGAGCGCGGCGAGCGGCGTGCCGTCGAGAAGGTCGTGAGTCGACGCACCGTTCGCGCGCATTCCGAGTCCCGAGGTCGCATTCGCCTGCGGGTCGAGGTCGATGAGCAGCACGCGCTCTCCCGCCTCGGCGAGGCAGGCGCCGACGTTGACGGCGGTCGTCGTTTTGCCGACGCCGCCCTTCTGGTTCGCGACGGCGTAGACCCGGGCGGGCACCCGCCTCAAATTAGCGATGGGGGCGGACGCTCCCGGTAGCGCACCGCAAGCTCGCGTATCGGGCGTTCTGGATCGACGGTCTAGCCCAAGGGACGCTTCTTCGCCATGCCGGGCCGGCGCGGGAATCCAGCAGGCGTCGGTCCGATCTTCCCCAACACCAGAAGTCCGTCCAGATCATCTTCCAGCTTTGCGGCCAGGCGCTCGGCGATCGCGGCCACGGACGAACGGTCCGCCGTCTCACCGACCCACAGGATCGCGATGCCCCCGGACCGAACCAGAGGGAGACAGAGCTCCGCGGCGACAGACGGCTTCGCGAGAGCCTTCGCGAGAGCCACCCCGAAACCGTCGGTCGGCTGCTCCTCCGCGCGCCCCCAGACGACAGCGACGTTGGGAAGCTCAGCCGTGACGCCATGCAGGAAGTCGCACTTGCGCCGTTCTGCCTCGAGCAGGGTGAACGAACGCTGCGGGAGCGTGACTGCAAGCGGGATCCCCGGAGAGCCTCCTCCCGAGCCCACGTCGACGATCGTTCCCGGAGTGCGCTCGATCAGCGGCCGAGCGCGGAGGGCGTCCTCGAGGAGAACCCGCCGGGCCTCGATGAGGTCACCGAGTCCCGTGAGGCCGGGTGTGGCGAGCACGCCCTCGAGCCAGCGCTCGAGGAACTCCTCCGCCATGTCAGCCGGGGCTGTTGCGCGGAAGCACGACGACATAGCGATTTGGCTCCGAGCCTTCGCTCTGCGTCTCGACCTCAGGGTCGTCCTTCAGCGACTCGTGGACGATCTTCCGCTCCACCGGCGTCATGGGGTCGAGCTCTACCGCGTTTCGCGTCGTAACCGCGAGCCGCGCGGAGCGATTCGCGACCGCCTCGAGCGACGCGTTGCGGCGCGCACGGTACCCGGCCGCGTCGACGACGATCTCGTGCTCGCCTCCCTCGGCACGCGCGACCGCGTTGGCCAGGTACTGGATCGCGTCGATCGTCTGTCCGTGCTTGCCGATGAGCAGGCCGAGATCCTCTCCGGCACAGGTAACGGTGACGATCTCCGCCCGTTCCGCGGCGGACACGGTGACACTCGCACCGATCGCGGCGGCGATGCGCTCGACGAAGTTGCGGGCGTCGGTCGCGCCTTCGCCCAACGTGGGGCCCGTTGCGCTTCCATTGGGCACGCTAGCCACCACGCGAGCAGGCGAGAACCCGACGCCGAGGAGTCCTCGCTCCCCCTCCGAGAGAACCTCGAATGCGACCTGCTCGCGGTCGAGGCCGGGCACGAGCTGCTCGAGCTCCCGAAGCGCCGACCACTTGGCCTCACCCACCGTCTCGCCGGTTGCCTCCACGCGCACATCGACCTCGTCGCTCATCGCTTCCGCCCTCCGCCGCCCTTCTTCCGCTTGACGCGACGCGGAGGGCCGGTCCGCACAGCGCTCGCTGCGGAGGCGCCGTCGACCGCGGGCTCGGGCGCTACAGCGGGCGCGTCCTTGGGCGGCGTCCGGCTCGACCGCTTGGGAGGAGCCACGGGTCGTGGCATCTGGCGGCGGGTGATGAGCCCCTGGCCCGTCGTCCACAGGTTCGTGGTCAGCCAGTAGATCATCAGTCCCGAGGGGAAGCCGAGAATGAAGGGGATGAAGACGATCGGGAGCACCATGATCATCCACCGCTGCGCGGCGCTCTGCATCGATGTGGACATAAGCCAGGTCGAGGTGAGTTGGCTCAGGACGTAGATCACGAGCAGCACCGGCCCGAAGCCGTCCTTCGTCGGCTCGGTGATGTCGATGAGGTTGAGCCACTCGAGCGACGTCTGCTCGAACCTCGGATAGATCTCGTCCTTGAAACCTCTGAGGACGAAGAAGAGCGCGATGAAGATCGGGATCTGGAAGACGATCGGCAAGCAGGAGGCGTACGGGTTGATCTTGTTCTCCTTGTAGAACTTCATCAGCTCTTCTGACTGCTTCTGGCGATCGCTCTTGTAGCGCTGCTGCAGCGCCTTCATCTCCGGCGCGTGGATCTGGAGGCTCTGCATCGAGTGAATCTGGCGGATCGCGACCGGCACGAGCAGCATCCGCACGATCACCGTCAGC
>JACDCN010000260.1 GCA_013817555.1 Actinomycetota bacterium | reverse complement strand
CTCCATCTCGAGCCGGTGCAGTCCGAGGTCGTCGAAGAGGTATCGCTGGAAGAGCCGGGCTGCCTCGTCGGCCACCTTGCCGCCGCGAAAGTCCGGGTGCACTGCGAGTCCGCCGAGGTGGGCAATCCGGCTGCGCCGGTTCGAGAGCTCGAAGCGCATCGTCCCAGCTCTTGTGCCATCCACCTCGATGACGAACACGCCGAACCCGTCAGACCCTCGGTCCGAGCGCTCGACGTCGGCGAGGATCTCGCTGCGTTCCTTCGACCCGACCACGGCCAGAAACGGCTCGACGTCTTCATGCGTGACCAGCTCGACGAGAAAGTCGACGTCGTCCCCACTCGCCCGTCTGATCGATACCGTCACGCCGGCTCCTCCCGCGCGTCGGCTCGTGACCGCAGGAGCTGGTCGCCGGAAGCCAGCGCGACACCGCCCAGGATCAGCACGAGTCCGCCGAGAGCCGCCACCGTGATCGGCTCGTCGAGGAGCACCACGCCGTAGAAGAGGGCGAAACCGGGGATCAGATAGGTGACCAGGGAAAGTCGCCGGGAGCCGTACAGCCGGAGCAATCTGAACAGCAGCAATTGCGCGAAGGTCGTGCCCAGGATCGTCAGCGCGAGCAGCGCGCCGATCGCCTCGGCGTCCGGGACACGCGAAGGGAGCTGGAAGAGCGCGAGCGGCAGCAGGATGAGCCCGCCGGCGAGCATCGAGCCGGTTGCCAGCACGGGGCCGGGCACAGTTCGCACGCGGAGTTGTCCGTACACCCCGGACGTTGCATAGCTGAGCGAGGAGAGTACGACCGCGAAAGTGCCGGCGACGGCGATCCAACCTCCCCCCGGGTCGAACCCGGCCAGCACGGCGACCCCGACGAATCCGACCGCGACCCCGAGGATGCGCGTGATGCCGACCGATTCGTGCGGCAGGAAGCGCGCGGCCAGGAGGAAGGTGAAGATGGCCACGGTCGCTTGCGCGATTCCCGCGATGCTCGAGTCGATGTGCTTCTCGCCCCAGGCGACGAGCCAGAACGGGACAGCTGCGTTCAGCGCGCCGAGCACGAATGCGGGGCGCCAGTGCGTGCGCAGTGCCAGGACCGCGGGCCGCGCTCCCATGGTCACGGCCAGATAGGGAAGCAGCAGGAGACCGGCCAGGAGCGCCCGCATCGCCATCATCGGGGCAGGCTCGATGTCCTCGACGGCGACCTTGATGAAGACGTACGACACGCCCCAAATCGCCGCGAGCAGGAACACCATGGGCCAGTAGCGGCTCACGTGTTCAGGCTACGCGAGGGCCGTCTCCGTCCGAGGCTAGACTCGGGGCTTCTGAGCAGCGTGGCGCAACAGCCTCTCCATCGCGCCCTCGGCCTCACCGACGGGGAGCACGACCGCATCTGCTCACTGCTCGCGCGTGACCCCAACGACTTCGAGCTTGCGGTCTTCTCGCTCCTCTGGTCGGAGCACTGCGGCTACAAGCATTCGGCGCTGCTCCTGAAGCGGCTGCCGAGCGCAGGGGGGCGCGTGTTGCAGGGGCCGGGCGAGAACGCAGGTGTCATCGACCTCGGCGAAGGCCTCGCGGTCGCGTTCAAGGTCGAGAGCCACAATCACCCCTCGGCGGTGGAGCCGTTCCAGGGCGCGGCGACGGGAGTGGGCGGGATCCTTCGCGACATCATCGCCATGGGCGCGCGCCCGGTGGCGTTGCTGGACGGCTTACGGTTTGCGGAACCCGGACATGCATTCTCGCGGGCAGTGGGCGGGATCGGCGCGTACGGCAACAGCGTCGGCGTGCCGACCGTCGGCGGGGAAGCCGTCTTCGACGAGGCCTACCGCGACAACTGCTTGGTGAACGCGATGTGCGTCGGGCTGCTCCCGGTCGAGCGCGTCATGCGCGCCAAGGCGACCGGAAGCGGACAGCAGATCGTCCTCTACGGAGCGACGACCGGCCGCGACGGGATCGGAGGCGCCTCGGTGCTCGCGAGCCAGGAGCTCGACGAGAGCTCGGCCGAGAAGCGGCCATCGGTCCAGATCGGCGACCCTTTCACCGGGAAGAAGCTGATCGAGGCCTCCGTCGAGCTCGTGCAGGCCGGCCTTGTCGAGTCGCTGCAGGACTGCGGCGCGGCGGGGATCGCCTCGGCGCTCTCGGAGATGGCTGCGGACTACGGCATCGACGTCCACTTGGAGCGGGTTCCGCAGCGCGAGGAGGGCATGGAGCCGTGGGAGGTGATGATCTCGGAGAGCCAGGAACGCATGGTCGCGATCGTGCGGCCGCAGATGATCGAGGCGGTCCAAGAGGTGCTCGACCGCTGGGAGCTCGGCCACTCTGTGATCGGCGAGGTGACGACGAGCGGCGAGCTCCGCGCGTTCTGGGAGGACGAGCTGGTTGGCGAGATCCCCGCACGCTTCCTGACCGAAGACTGCCCGCGCTACGACGTCATCTTCGAGCGCCGCCCTGCGACACCCGAGCGCGAGATCGCGGCTCCGCCTGGAGTCGCGGAGGCCCTTCCCACCCTGCTCGCCTTGCCCGGCCTCCGCAGCCGCGAGTTCGTGTTTCGCCGCTACGACCAGCTCGTCGGCTCGCGTACCGTGCGCCGGCCGGGGCTCGATGCGGCAGTCTTGCGTTTACGCCCGTCGCTCCGCGGCCTCGCGCTCACACTCGACGGTCAGGGGCGGATCGCGCGGCTCGATCCCTTCCTCGGCGGCGCGCTCGCGATCCTCGAGGCCGCGCGCAACGTCGCCTGCACAGGCGGTGAGCCGGTCGGCTTCACCGACTGCCTGAACTTCGGGAGCCCCGAGAAGCCCGAGATCGGGTGGGAGCTCGCGGAGGCGATCAACGGCATGGCCGCGGCTTGCGATGCGCTCGGGCTCCCGATCGTCTCGGGCAACGTCTCGCTTTACAACGAGACGAACGGCCGCGCGATCCACCCGACGCCTGTCGTCGGCGCGGTCGGTCTCGTGCCGGACGTGCGGCTTGTTCCGAAAGGGTGGCGTGACGGCGACTCGGTGCTCCTCGCAGTGGCCTCGCCGCTCTCGCTCGCAGGCTCGGAGTACCAGGCGCTCTTCGGTGAGACCGGCGGAGCTCCCGATCCACTCGATCTCGATGCCGAGGCACGGCTCGTCTCCTTCCTCTGGCGGGCCGCGCCGCTCTGCTCGCTCGTCCACGATTCGGCCGAGGGCGGGCTCGCCGTCTGTCTCGCGGAGGCCGCGATCTTCTCCGGATTTGGCGCCGAGCTCACGCTCGACGACGACCCACCTGCGCTCTTCGGCGAGACCGGCGGGCGGGCGGTGCTCGCGTGCTCGCCGGAAGTGACGGCGGACGTGCGCCTCCTCGCCGTCGATCTCGGGGTCCCCGTGTACAACGTCGGTGTCGTCGGGGGAGATACCCTGCTGGGAGTGGAGCTGGCGCACCTGCGAAGCGCTTTCTTCGGCGAGACCTCGACATGAGAGCCACAGACAACGCGGCCGCGAAGCGGACGCCTTCAGGGATCTTCGCGCGACTGGAATCCGCGCGAGCGGATTCTGAGCCTGGGCGAGACCTCGACATGAGAGCCACAGACAACGCGGCCGCGAAGCGGACGCCTTCAGGGATCTTCGCG
>JACDCN010000259.1 GCA_013817555.1 Actinomycetota bacterium | reverse complement strand
GCGGCTATGTGTGCGGTTTTGCTGCCTTGACGGCTCTCGATCCCAGCGCCTGCTCGAGCTTCACCATCTTCACGGCGATCTCGATCATCAGCCAGTCGTCCTTCCGGAGATCGAGCCCCGAGAGCTCGGCAATTCGCCTCAACCGCTGGCGCAGGGTGTTCGGGTGCACGAACAGGGTCTCCGAGGTCGCGCTGATGTTGCCGTGCCGGCGCAGGAACTCCTCGAGCGTGAGCACGAGCTGGGAGCCGCGCTGAGCGTCGTATGCGGCCAAGAGCGAGACAGCATCGACCGTGGCGTCGCGAATGCCGCCGTCGACCGCGACCCGGAGGAGGTACTTGTAGGCGCCCAGATCCTCGTATGAGAGAACCGCTGGCTCGCCCCGCAGTACAACCGTCCCGAGAAGGGCCTGCTGCGCCTCGGCGAACCCGTCGGCGAACGTCGCCTCACCTTCGCAAACGCTCGACACGCCGACCGAGGCGGCCGGCTCGGTGAGGTCGCCGTGGATCCGGCGGAGCCGCTCGAGGAACAAATCGGAGCTCGTCGTGGAAAGTTTCACGAGCGCCCGCAATGAGTGTTCACGGCGATCGAAGAGCGAGCCCGGGGCGGCGAGACGGACGGCGCGCTCGAGCGCTTCGTCCGCGGGCTCAGCGACGAGGACGACGTGCGGCCTCGTCAGATCGCAACCAAGGCGAGCCGCGCGCCCTTCCAGGTCCCCACGCGGCCGTCCGCCTGCGAGCTCCTCGAAGAAGTCCTTGATCAGATTCTTCTCCGTGAGCTGCTCGATGACCTGGACTTTCTTGAGACCTACTGCCACCTGGCTTGCGACAGCGCGACCGAGCTCGACGCGAACGCTCCCTTCGGCCACGAGCAGCCCGATCAGCTCGTCGTTCGCCACAAGCGGGACCGCGACCCGCGTGCTGCGGCCGCCACGCGCCAGCTCCGGCCCGAGCTCCGCGAGGCCGAGGGTGTCGCGCGCGTTCCCCGGCTCGGGATCGCTTGCGACGCGCTCGAGCTCCTCGCTGCCTGGATCGAGCAAATAGACATGGCAGGCTCGCGCGGCCAGAAGCGGTCGCGCGCCAGAGACGACGGTCTGCAGGAGCTCCTCGAGCGCGCCCGCCCCAGCGATCGCCTCCGCGAGCTCGGTGAGCTGCTCGAGCTCGGCTACCCGAAGCCGGGCCTCCTCGTACAGCCGCGCGTTTTCGATGGCGCTCGCCACCAGCGACGCCGAGGTGACGAGAAAGTCGACCTCATCGTCCGAGAACTCCCGCGGCGCCTCGGTGTGAGCGGTTATGACGCCGATCACGTCACCCGAGCGACCGACGACGGGGAGCGCGAGCAGCGACTGGAACCGCTCCTCCTTGAGCTCCGGGAAGTACTTCGTCCGCGGATCGGCGAGCGCATTGTCGCGAATGAACGCCGGCTCACCGCGCTCCGCCGCCCACCAGGCGAGTCCCTCGCCACGCTCCATGACGACCTTGCCCGCCTGTCGCTCGTACGGCGGCGAGGCTGCGCGGAGCACGAGGCGCTCGCCGGTCTCGTCGAGCAGGTACGCGAAGCAGGCCTGGACACCACTCGCGTCCGACATCAGCCGGACGACCGCCTTGAGCACCTCGGTGAGCTCGAGCGAAGAGGCGACCGTGGAGACGATCTGTTGAAGCGTCTTCTCGCCCGTTTGCAGCGCCATTCGCGCTGATCGTACGGCGCGAGAGGCGATTAGTGAAGCGCCACGGCCCCGGGATGTCGCTCGTACGCGCCCGTCTCGAGGATGTCGCCGATCTGCGCGATGGCGAAGCGTATGTCCACGTCGGAGTTGAAGTAGTGCGGTCCGAGGCGGATGCCCGCATCCGGGCGGAAGTCGCAAAGGATGTCGCGGGCCTCGAGCTCGGCGTGCACGGCCGCGAACTCCGGAACTTGAAGTACGACCGACCCCCCGCGGCGCGCGGGATCGCGCGGGCTGCGAACCTCGAAGCCTGCGGCGTCAGCCAGGTTGATGAGTAGCTGCGTCTGGCGAAGTGAGTTCTCGCGGATGCGGGCGACGCCGATCTCCTCCACGAGGTCATATCCAGCTGTACCCGCGTAGTGCGCAGCAGGGTTCGGGGTCCCCGTTAGGAAGCGGACGGCCCCTGACGCGTACTCCATCTCCTCCTCGAAGGCGAACGGCCGCGCGTGCGCCTGCCAGCCTAAGAAGGTCGGCTCCAGGCGCTCGGCGAGATCCGGCCGCACATAGAGCCAGCCGTTTCCGGGGCCTCCGCAGAGCCATTTGACCGAGCCTCCGACCGCGAAGGCGACCCCGAGCGCAGTGACGTCGAGCGGGACGATTCCCGCTGATTGGTAGCAGTCGAGGATCACGTGCGCGCCGACCTCGTGCGCGCGCCGAACGATCGGCTCGACGTCCTGGATCTCGCCGGCCTTGTACAGGACATGACTGATCGGGACGAGCAGCGTGCGCTCGTCGATCCGCTCGACGATCTCGCCCTCGTGCTCGCAGACGACGACCTCGAGGTCCGGCTGCGCCTGGTAGAGGTAGCGAACGGAGGGGAAGTTGCCGCGCTCGTAGACGATCCGGTTGCGAGCCGGATCGACCGGCCTGAAGCATGAGAGCGCGACGGCCTCAGCGATCGTCACGTTCTGGTGCATCACCGTCGTTCCCGGAGGCGCGCCGATGATCCTGCCGATCTGGTCGCCGACCGTCCAAGACGTCTCCCACCAGCCCTCTGCCCAAGCGCGGATACCGCGCTCCTCCCACATCCGCCCGAACTCGGCTAAGCGCTCCCTGGCTTTGCGTGGCATGGGCCCGAGCGAGTGGCTGACGAGGTACGTCGTGTGCTCGAGGATCGGGAACTCAGACCGGTACTCCGCCAGTTCGCGCACGGCAGCAGGGTAATTCTTTAGGCTCGCTCCAGTGGCAACGCGCGTCCGCTTCGATCGCTTCTACACGTACGCCGAGCTGCTGGAGACGCTCGATGCTTGGGTGGACGAGTTCCCCGGTCTGCTTGGGCTCGAGTCGATCGGCCAATCCTACGAGGGTCGGGAGATCCAGCTCGCGACGGTGACGAACCTCGAGACGGGCCCTGCGGAGGAGAAGCCAGCGATCTTCGTCCACGCGCAGATACACGCCATGGAGTTCACCGGGACGACTGCCGCGTTGAACCTCCTCGACAGACTCCTGCATGGACACAGCGCCGCCGACGAACGCGTGGCCCACGCGCTCGATACGCGCACGTTCTACGTCGTCCCCCGAGTGAACCCGGACGGTGCCGACGCAGGGCTCGCGGACGGGCGCTTCCGCCGCTCGAGCGTTCGGCCCTACCCGCACGAGGAGCCGCAGGACGGTCTCCACCGCGAGGACGTCGACGGCGACGGGCGGCTTCTCATGATGCGTCTCCGCGACCCGAACGGCTCCTGGAAGCCGCATCCGGACGACGCGCGGCTCCTGATCGCGCGTCGCCCCGACGACATCGGGGGCGAGTTCTTCCGCGTCTTCCCCGAAGGCACGATTCAGAACTGGGACGGAATCAACGTGACGGTGGCGCCGGTGCTCGAAGGCCTCGACCTGAACCGGAACTGGCCTGCCGACTGGGCACCCGAAGGGG
>JACDCN010000258.1 GCA_013817555.1 Actinomycetota bacterium | reverse complement strand
ACAAGGCCGTCTCGTGCTCCTTCCGCGACTCGCTGCCATGGTGGGGAGCGAGGCTGCGATCGAAGGCTTTACCGCGGTCGCCGACTGGCGCCGGCCGGAGCTCGCTCCTCCGAAGGATCGCGACTTTGCCCTTGCTCTCGGGCCGGCCATCGTAACACTGGACGAGCTCGACCCCGACGGGCTCGAGGCAGTCGTGCGGGTCGCAGGCGAGGAGCGCGTGACGGGCAGTTTCGAAGGCTTCGACTGGGAGGCCGCACGAGCGCGTGCGGCAGACGGCACGACCTTGCGACCGGGAGATCTCATCGTCGGCCCCGCGCTTTACAAGGTCGATGACCTCACGCCGGGCAACGCGGTCGAGCTCGAGGTCGAGGGCGTCGGCATGCTCACCCAGACCGTCGCCCGATGAGGGTCGTCGTCGACTGGGACGGAACTGTCACGAAGACGGACGTCCTCCACCTCGTGCTGCTTGAGTTCGGCGACGAACGGATCTACGACGCGGCGGAGAACCAGCTCGGGAAGGACTTGCCCTTGCACGAAGTGATCGCGCTCGAGTTCGAGAGCGTCCGGGCGCCCCTCGACGAAGTCGTCCAGTGGGTGCGAGAGAATGTGCGCGTCCGGGCGGGCTTCGGCGCGTTCGCCCGTAAGCACAGGCCGCTCATCGTCTCGAGCGGATTCCACGAGCTGATCGAGCCTGTGCTCGAGCGGGAAGGCATCGAGCTCGACGTCGTCGCCAACCGCGTCGACGCGCGGCCGGAAGGCTGGCGGGCTCGCTTTCGCAGCGCGGAGCCGTGCTCTGTCTGCGGCCAGCCGTGCAAGCGTGAGGACGTGCGCGGACTGGGCGGCTTCGTCTACGTCGGCGACGGCTTCTCGGACCGCTGCGTCGCGCTCGCGGCAACCCGCGTCTTCGCCCGTGACGGCCTGGCCGTTTACCTCGAGGCTCGCGGCGTTCCTTTCGAGCACTTCGACGACTTCGACCAGCTGGGACGAGCTTTCTGAGTGCTCGTACGGTTCCCCCAACCGTACGACTTCCACCTCTCCACCGTGCGCTTTCGCGACTTCGGCTCGGACGGGGCGACCGTCTGGCACGAGGGCGGCCTCCACCGCGTCGTTGCCGGACACGAGGTGCGCATCGAAGCGGTGCCCGGCGGAGTTCGTGTGGAGCCCGCGACCCCCGAGGCGATGGAGGAGATCTCCCGGCTGCTCGGGCTGCCGTTCGACCTCGATCCATTTCACGACTGGACTGCTCGGGAACCGGTCCTGGGCGCGATCGCGGAAACCCTCCGTGGTTTCCGACCGACGCTGAACCCGCGCCCGTTCGAGGCACTCGTTGTCGCGATCACGACGCAGCAGATCTCGCTGCACGCGGCAGCGGCGATCCGCGGACGCTTCGTCCAGCGCTTCGGGCCGAAGCACGATCTTGCCTGGGATTTCCCGGCCCGCGAGCTCGTAGCCCTCGCCGATCCACGCGACTTTTCCGCACTCGGGTTCTCTCGGACGAAAGCCGAGTACGTGGTCGGGCTCGCGCGCTCCGATCTCGACCTCGATGCGCTCGCGTTGCTTCCCGACGACGAGGTGATCGCCACCCTGACCGCTCTTCCGGGGCTCGGACGCTGGACCGCGGACTGGTTTCTCGCGCGGCACCTCGCTCGGCCGCACGCGTGGCCCGCGGGCGACCTCGGCGTGCGTAAGGCGGTGTCCACGTTCTACGCTGACGGCCGCCCGCTCTCGATCCCGGAGGTCCGAACGATGGGTGACCGCTTCGCCCCCTTCCAGAACCTGGCCGCGCAGCACCTGCTTGCGGGCGCGAGGATGGCCGGATGACGGTTCGTCGAGCCACTGCCGCCGACTTCGGTGCGATTGCAGGCCTGTGGCGCGAGTTCGACCACGAGATCCCTCCGCCTACGCACGAGGGGCCGGCCGACCCCGACAAGGAGCTCGCCGAGATCGCCGAGATCCTCGAGGCCGAGATCGCCTTCGTGGCGCTCGACGACGACTTGAAGCCGGTCGGGTTCGCGCTCGCGCGCGAACGGGCGCCCGGATTCGGCACGCTCACCGACCTATTCGTCGACAGGGAAGATCGCCGAAGTGGCGTGGGGACGGAGCTGATGCGGGAAGTGCTCACAGCGTTCCGCGAGCGAGGCATCGAACAACTGGATCTCGAGGTCGTGGCCTCGAACGCGGGAGCCCGCTCGCTCTATGCTCGCTGGGGCCTTCGCGACGAGGTCGTGATCATGACGGGCTCGATCGAGGATCTCGAGGCGAGGCTGGGGCGGCAGGAAGCATCGTCCTTCGGCTCGATCCACATCCAGACCGACAACGTGAGTGCCGTCGAGCTTGCGGTTCGGCAGTTTGTCCCGCGCCTTCCTGGTGGCTCGCGCGGCTCGCTCTTGGCGCCGCCCCGAAACGGCTGGATCGGGGTCTACGACGACGTCTGCGACCGAAACCCGGACATGCTGCGCAGGCTCGCGCGCGAGCTCTCCGACCGGATGGGGTCGGTGACGTTGCTGCTCGGGGTCGAGCGCGACGAGTTGCTGCGGATGATCCTCTTCGAGCGCGGCCGCATTGTCGACGAATACCTCTCCGTCCCCGAGTTCTACGGGCCGCTTCCGCCGGGAGACGTGGTCGGGCTCGCCGCCAATCCGAGGGTCGTGTCGCGGCTGACGGGCGCCGATTCCGAGACCGTGCGCCGCATCGCGGTCACCGCCTCCACACCCGCCGACTTGCCGCCTGCCAGGGAGCTCCTCGTCGAGCTGGCGGGCGCGATGGGCATCGCCGGCGGCGAGCACGGCTTCGGCGATGCGCCCGAGATCTCCGACGCGCTCAGGATCGAGCGCGGATGAAGGTCATGCTCCTCCACGCCTGGCCTCCCGACGAGTCCATGTGGGCTCGTCAGGTCGCTCTCCTCCGCGAGGTCGGCTTCGAGCCCCACGCGCCACGCTTGTACGGGCGCAAGGCTTCCATCGACGGATGGGCGGCCCGGCTCCTCGAGGAGCTCGACGGGCCGTTCGTCGCGGTCGGAGCGTCGATGGGCGGTTACTGCGCCCTCGCGCTCGCTCGCCGCGCGCCCGAGCGAGTCGTCGGCATCGTTCTCGCGGGATCGAAGGCGGTGGCCGATGAGATGCCCCGACGCGTGTATCGAAACGAGCTGATAGCACGGCTGCGGGAGAGAGGCGTTCCCGACGATTTCGAGACGGAGGTCGAGGCCGAGGATCTTGCGGTCGCGCAGGAGGCGATGCGGGATCGGCTGGACCTCTCAGGAGTGGTCGCCTCGTTCGGTGGCCCGCTGCTCGTCTGCGTCGGAGACGGCGACGAGATCGTGTCGGTCGACGAAGCTCGCGACCTCGCGGCGAGCGCGATCCGTGGCTCGCTCGAGACCTTCGAAGGCGCCGGCCACCTGCTCACCATCGAGCAGCCGGAGCGGTTCGATGCCGTGCTCCTGGAGTTCCTCGAGCAATGGAAGACATAGCCCTCGAAGAACTCCGGGACCGGCTCGGGGAAGACGGTCTGGTCGTCCTGGACGTGAGAACGACGCAGGAGTTCGGAGGTGCCGCCGGTGCACCGTGCGATCCTCGGCAGGGTCATATCGCGGGCGCCC
>JACDCN010000039.1 GCA_013817555.1 Actinomycetota bacterium | reverse complement strand
CCTGCTCTGTCCCGTGCCCTTGCGGATGGCCTTGGCCCACGCGAACACCTGCCCGTATGTGAGCGCATCGATGTTGGCTCCCTTGGGCATGTACTTGAGCACGTCCTTGTTAGCCACCATCACGTATGTCGCCTGCGAGTGGGGGACGTAGAACTGGGTCTTGGTGCCCAGCTTTCCGATCTTGACCAAGGGAGCGGGCAAGGTCGTGATCTGCTTGGTCACGGTGTCGAGACCACGCAGGAGGCCCTCGTTCTGGAACGTGACGAAGTCGCCGTGGAGGCCGATGAGAAGGTCGATGTTGCCCTTCCCGGCCTTCCCCTCTGCCCTGACACGGTCAACGAAGACATTGGTGCCGAGTGGTGCGAATACGGCGTCGACGTCACCCTTGAAGCCCTTGAGAATTGTCTTGCGGATTGCCTCTTGCTCGGCGATCGTGCCGAACTGGCCGAAGAAGGCCGTGACCTTTCCGGCGTTCTGGACCGGGCCGGCGGTTGCGCGGCTCGCTCCAGCCAAGCCGCCGAGCGCGAGCACGGCCCCGACGCCGCCGGCCTTGACCAGCGCGGCACGCCTGTCGAATGGCTCGTCCCAGGGGGACAGGTTGTCGTCGTTGACGGTACTCATGAGATCCTCCTGTGCCGGTAGGGAGCGTGCAACGCCGATTCGACCAGCGGCACACCCATGACCCGAGTTCTCCAACCCACCTTCGGCGGAGACTTCTGCCCCATGCTCCTCCGATCCGGAAGCCAGCGTTGCTTCACCACTTCGCGATCCTTATTTGCCATGCGGATGTAACAAGAAACGCAGAGGAAGTCAATGCGCGATCTTCGGGCCTCGCAGCGCCTCCGGCTCGAGCTCGTCTTCGCGCAGCACGTCGAGGACGAGCGCCGCCGTCCACGCGAAGTGCTCTCCGCCCTGACCCCGGCCAGTCGCGGGGCTGTAGTGCTCCCAGAAGCCCGCGCTCCGCGCCAGCTCGACAATCGCGCTGCGGACCTCTGCGGCGAGTGTCGCGTACCCGTAGCGATCGAGACCACGCTGGAGGACCCAGTTGAGGATCGGCCAGACGGGGCCGCGCCAGTAGCGCGCCGGCTGGAAACCCGGATCGCTCGGAGCCAGGCTCGTCACGGCCCAACCTGGGTAGCCCACCTCGACCCGGGAATCGGCCAGCGACTCGACCATGCGTTCGGCCCGCGGCCGGGTCGGCACTCCCGCGTAGAGCGGTGCCAGGCCCGCGGCAGTTCGGGCGCCGACGCGTCCTCCCGCCTCGACGTCGTAGTCGACGTACACGGCGTGCTCGTCGTCCCAGAGCGTCTCTTCGAGAGCGGACGCGGTGCTCTCGGCCCAGGTCTGGAACTGCTCCGGGTTGTCGCCGACGATGCGCGCGATCTCGGCGAGGTCTCGGTTCGACTGGACGAGCAGCGAGTTGAACAGAACGGGCTGGAGCGCGAACGGCGTCACCCGCTTGATCCGTGACGAGTCGTACGCGAGCTCGCGAAACACGCTCACCAGGTAGACGTAGCGGTCGTACTCCCCGTCGGAAGGCCGTTCGGCCGCTTCCGCAACTTCGACGTCCACCCGTTCGTACTCCGGCAACAGCTCGGCGTCGAACGACATGCGTTCGAGCGCAACGTCCCAGAGCGGGGAGTTGTCCATGCCCGACTCCCACGGATGCCAGATCTCGACGAGACCGCCGTCGGTTTGCGCGCGCTCGCGGTACAGGTATGCGTGCCAGGCGGCGAGCTTCGGTAAGAGCTCCTCGAGAAAGACTGCCGCCCGTGCTCGATCGCTCGCCAGGCGGTACACCTGCAAGGCCGCCGTTGCATGGATGGGCGGCTGGACGATTCCCGAGGTCCTCGGCCACTCTGGCGCGTCACGCGAGCGCTCCGTCTGCCAGAACTCGGGACCCGGGAAGTATCGAGCGCCGTCCGTGAACACGATGTGCGGAAGCAGGCCGTTGCGCCACTGCCCGGAGAAGAGCGAGCGAAGCTCCGTCTCCGCCCGCTCCTGATTCCAGGAGGCGTAGCCCATCGCGATGCAGGCCGCGTCCCAGCTCCACTGGTGCGGATAGAGACGACGCGAAGGGGACGTCGCGTGGCCGAGCCAGTTCGCCTCCAGCACCGCCTTCGCCTTGCCGATCAGCTCCGCGTCGTCGGCGGGCTCGACCGTCCGCTCACTCTCGAGCAAGCCATCGCTCATGCTCCCGCCCCTTCCCGGCGCGTGTGGAATTGCAATCGTCAGATAACAAGTAAGCGCCTGGGAGTCAAACCCGGGGCGGTGCGCGAGAAACGACTCGGGCGTGCGCTGGGTGTCTCTTCCTCGGCCACGCCGGCACGAAGCCGCGCCGAGCTGGTGGCGATCGCTCCGCTCCGCCGGTACTCGAACCCGCTGGGATGTTCGTCTCCGGCGGCGTCTCGGTCTTCGCGCTCGCGCCGGCCGGGGCGGCGGCCGCCGCTCGCGCCGTGTCGGGCGCAACGCCGCTTCGGAGGAGGCATGAAGACCATGCCTCGCAACGCGAGATCGCTGCCGGCCAGGTGAGTAGAGTGCGGTTCTCCATGGCCAGCGAGGAGCAGATGGAAATCGATCCTCGGCAGCCGATTCCGCTCTACTTCCAGCTGAAGACGCTCCTCCGCGAGGAGATCCTTAGTGGTCATTACGTAGGGCCGGATGACCGGCTGCCGACCGAGCACGAGCTGTGCGAGCGCTACAAGATCAGTCGCACCCCCGTCAGCCGAGCGCTGACCGAGCTGGCGGACGAAGGCGTAATTCTCCGCCACCGGAGACGCGGATCGTTCGTCAATCCACACTGGCTCGGTCGTCGCCCGGATCACCCTGAGATTCGCGTCGTCGTTCCCGCCGAGGGCCCGTGGGCGCGGATGATCCGAGACGCAGCCGGGAAGCCCAGCCAGATCAACGTCGTCAAGGTTCCTCGTCAATCTCTCCACCAGGTGCTCACCCATGCGGTCGCGGAGGGCCAGGCGCCCGATCTGGCCGTCCTCGACTCCGTGTGGGCTCCCGAGTTCGCGGTCGCGGGCTTCATCCACCCCCTCGAGGAGTTGAACGAGGGATGGGTCCGGCAGGAGCACGAGGTCGACTTCCTCGAGCCCCTCGTCCGGGCGAATCGATACGAGGGTAAGACTTTCGGCATCTCGCCCTTCGCCGACGCCAGCGGACTCTGGTACCGGCGCCAGAGGCTCGAATCCCTCGGCCTCGAGCCCCCGGCGACCTGGGCCGAGCTCCGAACGGCGGGTCGTGCGATCGCGCAGGCCGGTCTCCGCCATCCGATGGTCATGCCAGGCGGCGGAATGGCTGGGGAGACCACCGCCTATTGCTTGATCGCGGTCCTCGCTTCCAATGCCGCGCACGTGCTCGGCCCCGGCGGGGTGACACTCGGCTCCCGTGCCGCGGCGCAGGCCCTCCGCTTCCTGCGCCGGCTTGTCGAGGAGCGCATCGTCCCCGCAGGAGTGGTGGGGTACGACTGGACCCAGCCGGTTCGGCTCCTGGCCGAGGGGCGTGCCGCGCTCAGCCTAGGGGGCCTCTACGAGGCCCAGACTTTGGCGGAGGCGCTCGGCGTCCACCACCACGAGGTCTGGGACGACTTCGGTTTCACGTGTGTGCCGGCCGGCCCCCAGGGGTCGCCGGCAAGCGTCACCGGTGGAATGATGCTGGCGGTTTTTCGCCAAGCCGCTCAGCCCAGACTTGCGATGCGACTTCTGGAGCGGATCGTCGAGCCCGGAGCGCTGGCTCGAGTCGCGCGGTCCACGGGCCGAATACCCTCCCGACGCTCGGCGATCGAGCTCGTCGTCCCTGACTTTCCCTCCCTCTCGCAGGTGGCGGAGATCCTCGAACAGGCGGTGGCGAGGCCCTGGGTGCCCTCCTATCCGCGCGTCTCCGTGCAATTGCAGACGATGCTCGAGGCAGTCCTCACCGGCCGGCTCAGTCCTGCCGCTTCCGCGCAGCGGACCGCGGAGATGATCTCCGCGATCACGGGGCTCCCACTCGTGCAGGAACGTGAAGGTGCGGCCGCAGCTGCCGCAGCCTGATCAGGTGATACCTCGCCAACTCCTGATCGAGAGGGCCCGGGCTGTCCTTGCCGCCAACGACATGGGTTCGTTCTTCCGGCCGGGCCGAGAGCTTTACCCGCACCAGTGGAACTGGGACTCGGCCTTCGTGGCGCTCGGGCTGGCGCAGGTCGATCCCGAACGCGCAAGAGTGGAGGTGCGATCGCTCCTCGAGGGCCAGTGGAGCGACGGAATGGTTCCGCACATCGTGTTCCATGTCCCCGCACCGGACTACACTCCGGGACCGGAGTTGTGGAACTCCGCCGCCTGCAAGCATGCGCCCGAAATCCCGACGAGCGGCCTCACTCAGCCGCCGGTGGCCGCAACCGCCGTCCGCGTCTTGCATGAGGCGTCACCGGACCAGTCGTTCCTGGAGGAGGTCGTGCCCGCGCTCGAGCTCTGGCACGAGTGGTTGCACAGTGAGCGCGGCGTCGACTCGGGTCTCATCGCCATCGTCCACCCGTGGGAGGGGGCGGACAACTCCCCGCGCTTCGACCGGGCGCTGGCGCGACTGGAGGTCGACGGCGAGCTCGAGATCGAGCGCACCGACCGTCGGGAGATCGACTCTTCCGAGCGGCCCACCGACTCGGACTACGTCCGCTACCTCTACCTCGTCCGGCGGTTGCAGGCGCAGGACTACCGGCCCGCTCTCGACGACTGGCCGTTCGTCTTCGTCGATCTGACCTTCAACTCGATCCTGGCCGCGGCCGAGGTCGATCTCGCCTGGCTCTGGGACGAGCTCGGGGAAGACGGAGAGCGCGCGAGCACTGGAGCGGCGCGCCTGACCGCGGCGCTCGCCGAACGCTGGGACGAGGCCGGAGCCGTCTATCTCGAGGACGACGGTGACAGCACCACGGCGGACGAGACCATCGACGCGATGTTCCCGCTCTATGCCGGCGTTCCGCAGCCGGAGCAGGCGCGTCGCCTCTTCGACGAGGCCCTCTGGTCGCCGACCAGGTTTGGTCCCTCGCCGGAGGCCCCGTGGCCGGTGACCTCAGCGTCGAAATCGAGCCCCGCGTTCGATCCACGCCGGTACTGGCGCGGCCCGGTCTGGGTGAATGTCAACTGGTTCTTCATACAAGGCCTCGAGCGCTACGGCCTGCAGACCGAGGCCGACGAGCTGCGGCGGCTGACCCTCGAGCTCGTCAGCCGGTCCGGGTTCGTCGAGTACTACGATCCGAGAAGCGGCGGACCGCTCGGGGTCAGTGACTTCTCCTGGAGCGCGGCGCTGACGCTGGACCTCCTGCTGCGTCCGTGAGCTACGACCCGAATCCTCGCTACCGGCTCACGGGAGGCGAGGTCGAGCTTGGCTTCGGCGCGCTGGCGGACGCAATCGTGCGCGAGAGGCCTGGGACGCTCGCCATCGACGGTCCGGCAGCGCTTCCCTGGGACACCTTCGTCGCCGACCTTCGCGACGAGATCGCCGAACGGGACGTCACGGTAGAAGTCGTCGATGCTCGCCACTCTCTCGCTCCCTGGGAGGAGATCCAGCAACGCACCCAGGCGAGCCTGCTCCCGCGCGATCCCGTCTTCGGTCGCGTCTTCGAAGGGTCGCTCGCGGATCTCTTCGACGAACTGCCGCGCGAGGCGCGCACCGACGCAGACGTTCTCGTGATCTACGGTCCGGGTAGCGCCCTCTTCGAGCACGACCTTCTCTGGTACGTCGATCTTCCGAAGTCGCAAAGCCTCGCCGCCGTGCGGCGAGGCGACGCGGCCAACCTCGGACAGACGACCGGCGAAGCCGGCATCGAGCAGCGGCTTCTCTTCGTCGACTGGCCCGTGCTCGACCGGCACAAGCAAGAGCTCCTCCCCCGGCTCGACGTCTACATCGATCTGAACGAGCCCGAAACGCCTCGCTCGCTCGACGGTGAGACGCTTCGGCACTCCCTGCACGAGCTTGCCGGCAGGCCGTTCCGCACCCGCCCCACCTTCTTGCCCGGGCCTTGGGGCGGCCAGTGGCTCCGCGAGGCGCTCGGGATCTCCACCGATGCAGCGAACCTCGCCTGGTCCTACGAGCTGATCACGCCCGAGAGCGGGATCCTGCTCGGAACGGACAATCCAGTCGAGGTCGGGTTCGAGCTGCTCATGGCAGCGGAAGGCGAGCGTGTTCTCGGAGCCGAGCTCGCGCTCCGCTTCGGAGTCTCGTTCCCGATCCGGTTCGACTACCTGGACACCTTCGGAGGTGGCCATCTCTCGATCCAGTGCCACCCCTCCAAGGAGTACATGCGCGAGATCTTTGGCCTGCCGTACACGCAGCACGAGACGTACTACGTCGTGGACACCAAGCCCGGAGCCGAGATCTTCCTCGGCCTACGCGAGGACGCCGACCTCGAGACGTTTCGCGAGGAGGCGAAGCTGGCGGCTGAGCAGGGACGTGTGTTGGAGCCCGAGCGCTATCTGCAGACGCATCCGGCAGTTCAGCATCGCCTCTACCTGATCCCGGCCGGCACCGCACATGCGAGCGGCGCAGACAATCTCGTGCTCGAGATCAGCGCCACGCCCTATCTGTACACCCTCCGCTTCTACGACTGGCTTCGCCGCGACCTGGAAGGCGAGTTGCGGCCGGTGCACCTCGCCCATGCGTTCTCGAACCTGGACCCGTCCCGCTCTGGCGACTCCGTTCGCCGGGACCTCATTCCGGAACCGAAGCCGATCCGTCAGGGAGCGGACTGGGTCGAGCTCGAGCTGGGCAGGCTCCCCGACCTCTTCTTCGCCGTCCATCGACTCGACTTCGAGGAGACAGTGGAGGACGATACGGCCGGGCGGTTCCACGTGCTCAATCTCGTCACCGGAGAGCAGATCGAGATCGAGTCCGGTGCGGGCGCGGTACACGCGCTCTCCTACGCGGAGACGATCGTGATCCCCGCAGCGGTCGGTCCATACCGGCTGAGGCGTGTCCGGGGAGGCGCCTGCAAGCTCGTCAAGGCCTTCGTCCCGTGACGAGTGGCCACGTCGTTGGTGCACTCGACATCGGCGGCACGCACGTCTCGGGCGGGCGGGTCGATGTCGCCTCCGCATCGCTCGAGACCTGGAGCCGGGCATTCGAGCCGTTGCCGGCGACCGCTGGTCGCGTCGAGCTGCTCGCGGCCATCACGCTGGTGGCACGAACGATCGCGGACCCGGATCTGGCGCGCCTCGGCGTCTCCGTCCCCGGCCCCTTCGACTATGCGCGGGGTGTCTCCGAGATCACTCACAAGCTCGACGGCCTCCACGGAGTCGACCTTCGCTCGGAGCTCCAAGCCGCGTTGGATCTGCGGGGCTCCAACGCGATCCACTTTCTCAACGACGCTGAAGCGTTCCTGCTGGGCGAGTGGTGGGCAGGAGCTGCGCGCGGGCACGTGCGAGCGGTCGGCATCACGCTCGGAACGGGGCTCGGGTCCGCGTTCAGCGAGGAAGGCGAGCTCGTGCGCTCGGGAGCGGGCGTGCCTCCGCATGGTGAGCTGTACGCGGTTCAGTTTCGTGGTGCCGACGTCGAGCAGACGATCTCGCGCTCTGCTCTTCTCGCCGCCTATGGCACACCCGCGAACGGAGACATCGACGTCGAGCAGATCGCGGATCGGGCGAGGGCGGGCGAGCGGGCGGCCGGTCGTGTCTTCACGGAGCTCGGGATTGCAGTCGGGCAGTTCCTGACCCCCTGGCTTCGAGCATTCGGGGCGGACTGTCTGGTCATCGGCGGCTCGATCGCACGATCCTGGGACCTCTTCGAAGGCTTCGTGCGGGCCGAGCTCGAGCCGATTCACGGGCTCCGCACAGTGACCGTGGCCACACAGCTCGAAGATGCACCGCTCCTGGGGGCGGCGTACTACGCGGGGGAGCAACGGTGACGGCAGAACGTCGGCTCCACCCGCAGGTCGAGGCATACCGTCGCGAGCGCCACGCTTCCGGGGCGCGCCCGCTGCACGAGCTCTCCGTCGCCGAGGCACGAGCGGCGGAGCAGTCCGAGCTCGAGCCCGCGGCACCCGAGCCCGTCGCCCGCGTCTTCGAGCGCGTCGTACCCGGCCCTGGTGGTGAGACCCCCGTCCGTATCTACGTGCCCGCGGTCGACCGTCCGCCTCCGGTGCTCGTGTACTTCTTCGGCGGAGGTTGGGTGCTCGGCTCCCTCGCTGCGATCGACCCCGTCTGCCGACGCCTTGCGAACGCCACGCCTTGCGCGGTCGTCTCGGTCGCGTATCGGCGCGCGCCTGAAAATCCGTTCCCTGCAGGGCTCGAGGACTGCTACGCGGCAACGCGCTGGGTCGGGGAGCACGGCGTAGAGCTCGGCTTGGATCCCGATCGTCTCGCGGTCGGCGGTGCGAGCGCCGGCGGCAACCTCGCAGCCGCGGTCGCGTTGCTCGCCCGCGAGCGTAAAGGGCCCGAGCTCGCGCTCCAGCTGCTCGTCTATCCGCCACTCGACCATCGAGCCGACACCCCGTCGATGCACGAAGCGCTCGACCCTCTCCTCTTCGGGCGTGAGGACCTCGCGTGGTGCTGGTTCCACTACCTCGCCGAGCCCGAGGACGGTGACAGCCCGCTGGCCTCACCCCTTCGCGCGCAAGATCTTCGCGGACTCCCAGCAGCGCTCGTGATCACGGCCGAGCTCGACCCGCTTCGCGACCAGGGCGAGCTCTACGCCGTGCGCCTCACCGAGGCGGGCGTGCCGACGGAGCTCGTGCACTTCGAGGGCGCAGTGCACGGCTTCTTCTCGAAGGCCGACCGGTTCGACGCGGCCGCCGAGGCGCAGGCGCTCGCGGCGTCTGCGCTTCGGCGCGCGTTCGGGCCGCTGCCCTAGGGATACGGATCGTCGCCGCCGGTGCTGGTCGTGGTTGTTGTCGTTGTCGACGGCGGCGGCACCGTCGACCCCGCCCGGATCTGGCCGCGGATCTCCCCGGCCGGATTCCTCGCCGTGTGCACGTTCACGTAGGCGCCGCCGGTTAGCAACGCCTGCACGGTTCCTGCCCGTGCTTTCGCCGAGCCGTGTGCACCACTCCGGCAGGGACCGCAGAGGCCGAGCGCGACCGGCCCCGGCCGACCTCGCTTAGCCAGGTGCACGTGTGCGGCAGTCGCGTTGCCGCTCAGCTCGCGAAACGTCAAGCGCCACGTGAGCGTTCCTGTGACGCCCTTGCGCTCGAGCGTCGCAACGAAGCTTCCGCGCGCATCCGCAGTCGCGCCTTTCGGACTGGGAACCTCTTGTCGGGCATCGAGCCCCGCCGTCAGTCGAACGGCGTCGGCGGCAACGCTCTCCTCGCCGCCGGCGATGCCGATTCCCGCCCCCAAACCAGCCGCGAGCGCCGCTGCCGCGACCGCGCACCACATAACCCTTCGCACCTCGACCATCGTGATCGACCTCCAGTGTGGTTCGTTCTTCCTATTCTCTTCGCTAGAACCCGCTTGACCGGATTTCTGAGTGAAAAGAACGTGACGTGGATCGCCTGTCTAGCATGATCGCGTGCCCGTGATCGCGTGGATCCTCGTCGGAGGGCTCCTGGGGACGCTCGCGTTGGCGACGCTCCTCTTGCGGGCGCTTCGCCGCTCGCGAGCGCAGTCCACGCGCACGGATGAGCTCGTCGCGGAGGCTCGCAAGGCTGTGCGGGCGGCGGCAGAGGAGGAGGCGACAGCGCAGGCCGGACTGCTGCGGGTTGCCGTAGCCCGCTCGCAGGCCGACTCCCTCTCGACCTACGTGGCCGAGGAACGGCGGCTCTCCGATCAGCGTCGTGGGGAGCTCGGTGTCCGCGAGCGGGAGCTCTCCGAGCGCCTGGCCGAGATGGTCGCGTCCGTGGAGCGGCGCGTCGAGGAACGCTTGCGGGCATGGGAGGCCGACCTGGAGCGCGCGCAGCGAGCGCTCGAGGGCGAGGTTTCCGCGCTCGAGCAACATCAGCGGCAGCGGATCGAGGTCGTTGAGGCGCGAATCGAGGCGGAGGCCGGTGAGCTCGGGACCGCGATCGAGCAGCAGCGTGCTTCGACCATCCGTCTCCGTGAGGAGCTCGAGCGGACGACGAAAGACGCTCTCGCCGAAGCGCTGGAGGAGCTGCAGCTCCAGGCAGACGACCGGCGCCGGACAATCGAGGACGTCACCGAGCGCCTCCGCCAGCATGAGTACGCCGTCTCCGAGCAGGTCGACCGGGCCGAGGGCGAGGCGCGGACCCGGATCGAAGTCGCGTTCGCAGAGCTCGAGCGGCGCCAGGTGGCGGAGCTGGAGCGGGCAACCGCCCGCGAAGTCGACCGGCTGTCAGAAGCAGGAGCGCTCGAGTTCGAGAACCGCATGCGCGCCATTCGCGAGGAAGCGGCGAGCCGCCTTCGTGAAGAGCTCGACCGAACGGCAGAGACCTTCCTGCGGCGGGCGGATGGCATCATCGCCGACCAGCTCCAGCAGGCGGCGACGGCGGCCGCCCAGCGCCTCGACGACCGGATCGTCGAGCTCGCGCGCCGCTACGAGTCCGTGCGCTCGTCCGCTGACGTGTAGAGCTCCTAGCGCAATGAACGGCCATGTCGTTGAGCCCACGTTCAGAGTTCCCTTGCTCGGCCAACTATCTCGCGGAGGGAACGTCTCTATGACACCGAATCCCACGTCCATGGCCGAGACGACCGAAGCCCCACTCTGGAACGAGAACGAGCCCGCCAAGGTGGAGAGCTGGCGCCTGCACATCCTGCTCGAGGCCGGGTATCCGGTTCATCTCGCCGAGCGGATCGCCGTGAGCGAGATCGATCTCCACTATGCCGTCGAGCTCGTGACGCGCGGCTGCGACGCCACCACGGCGGCTGAGATCCTGCTGTAGAGGCCGGGCAGGCTAGGTCCGGCCTGGCGCGTCACGGCGGTTACCCTGCGCCCGTGGCGAAGATCGAGCCGGTGCTCTACGGGGATCGCAAGGTCTATACCGTCTCCGCGTTCAACCGCGGGGTCGCGCGCTTCCTCGGCCGTCTGCCGGTGGTCTGGGTCGAGGGTGAGGTACAGGAGCTCCGCCGCAACGCCGCGTGGGCGACGGTCTTCCTCACGCTGAAAGACCCGAAGACCGGGGCGACGCTGAAGGTCACGATCGCGCGCACCACCTTCGACCGCCTCGAGCTCGAGCTCGCGGAAGGCGAGACCGTGCACGCCGCTGGACGCGCAGAGCTGTACGAGCTCAAGGGGGAGCTAGGTCTGCGGGCAAGCACGCTCGAGCGGATGGGGCTCGGCGGTCACCTTGTCGCGCTCGAGCGCCTCAAGCGTGAGCTCGCGGCCGAAGGACTGTTCGCACCCGAGCGCAAGCGTCGCATCCCGCTCGTGCCGCGCGCGGTGGGCATCCTCACGGGCGCAGACGCGGCCGCACGCGGAGACTTCGTCACGACGATGGGCAGGCGCTTCCCTGCCACGAAAGCCGTGGTCTGCGAGACACGTGTCCAGGGACGAGGCGCGCCCGAGGCGATCGTCGCCGGTCTGCGGGCGCTCGCCGCGCATCCGGAGGTCGACGTCGTGGTTCTCACGCGCGGCGGCGGCAGCTTCGAGGATCTGCTCCCGTTCAGCGCGGAGCTCGTCGTACGTGCGGTGGCCGCTTGTCCGGTGCCAGTCGTCTCCGCGGTCGGCCATGAGCAGGACACGCCCTTGTGCGATCTTGCGGCTGACGCGCGCGCGGCGACTCCCACCGCCGCCGCGGCACTCGTCGTTCCCGACGAGCAGGAGCTCCGCGCGACTCTCGAGACGTGTCAGCAACGGCTCGGCGTTTCGATTCGCACACTC
>JACDCN010000257.1 GCA_013817555.1 Actinomycetota bacterium | reverse complement strand
CGCCCGCAAGGGAGCTACCGGCTCGCGTTCGACCTCGTCGAGGAGTACCGGTTCTGGTTCGAGGAGGTCGGATCGACGCCACTGGACATTCCGGTCGAGGTGCAGCCGCGGATCGCGGAGCGCCGCCTCCAAGTCGTCTTCCACGGGGCTCCGGATCCGGAGACGGACGCGGCTCTCCTAATTCAGGAAGAGCCGCTCGTGTCGGAGGAAGCCCTCGCGTTCGTACACCTCGTCCCGGGAGCAGTTCCCGCCCCAAACTGGTCGCGCTTGCTGCTCGACGCGCACCAGGAGGGCTACGCCGCGGTCGGTTCTGCGCTGGAGGTATCACGCAGTGAGCGACGCCGGTTCGCTCCCTGGGCACCCGGCGGAGGCCGCAACCCGCGCTTCATCGAGCCGCTTCTCCTTCCCTCGCTCCTCGCCGGCCTCGACTCGGAGACGCACGAAGGCCTGCCATGCTTCTTCGGCTCGGACGCCCTCTTCGAGGGTCGAGCGGTGGTCAGACTTCGACGGCGATCCGGTCGTCCGAGCGGCTGAAGACGAACGCCCCAACCGCGAGCGCGACGACCGCCGCCACGACGACGTAGATCGTCTCGGAGAGCGCGGGAAGCTCGCCGTAGAAGAGCACGTCTCGCATCGCCTCGATCGACGGGGTGAGGAAGTTGACCCAGTGGATCGCAAACTCGGCAGCGGGATAATCGGCCACGCCGGGGAGTTGATCGAGGCTGTAGAGGATCGGGGTGAGGAAGAACCACGGCAAGAGCAAGGCCGTCAGCAAGTGCTCGACGTCCCGGAAAAGCGCGTTCAGCGAGGCGATCGCGAGCGCGACCCCGGCGACCATGCACGCGAAGAGCGCCCCCAGCGGGAACGCCAGCCAGACCGTGTCGCGCGCTTCGGGGATCCGAAGCAGGCTCAGGACGACGACCACCACGAGCATCACCGCGAAGCCGACGAGATGCGTGGCCACGATCGAGAGCGGGACGAGCTGCCTCGGGAAGCGCACCTTGCGGATGAGATTCGCGTTCTCGAGCAGGCTCCGCGACGACGCCTGGGCGGCCGTGGCGAAGAACACCCAGGCCGGGAGACCGCAGAGCAGAAACAGCCAGTAGTCGCCGCTCCCGACCTCCGCGACGCGCCAGAGGAGCGAGAACACGAGCAGGTAGACGGCCATGAGGACGAGCGGGTGCAGGAGCGACCAGGCGAGCCCGAGCACCGAGCCGCGGTACTTCGCGCGCAAATCCCGGCGAAACAGGCTCCCAAAGAGCTCGCGGTAGCGGATGACGTCCGCATAAACGTCCACACGAGGAGTGTAGGGCGGCTGGTGGCTCCACTACCCTTTCCAAGCTGTGGATGCGATCGTCGCGATCGCCGCGTTTCCTATCACCGTCGCGGTTCTCTGGACCCTCTTGCGCACGCCGACCGGCGGGCGCCTCGTCGCTCACCCGAGCGGGGAGCGCTGGCACGCAGAGACCACTCCCACCTTCGGCGGGGTCGGCATCTTCGCCGGGTTCGCCGCAGGGATCGGTGTCGCGCTCGCGATCGGCGCGGTCGAATGGAGCGGCGAGCTCGGCGGCATTCTCGTCGGCGTCGCGCTCCTCTTCGCCGCAGGCATTCTCGACGATCTCCGCCCCCTGAGCCCGCTGGCCAAGCTCGCGGTTCAGATCGGCGCCGCTGTCATCGCGCTCGCGAGCGGGCTCCACGTGGAGATCGTGGAGAACGACGTCCTCGCGTGGGGCATCGGAATCCTCTGGCTCGTCGGCATCACGAACGCCTTCAACCTGCTCGACAACATGGACGGGCTCGCGGCGACGCTCGCCGCAATCGCCTGCGCGTACTTCGCGATCGACGCAGTCACGGAGCATCCGAGTGAGACGGTTCTGGTTCTGTCCTTGGCCCTCGGGTTGGCCTGCATCGGGTTCCTTCCCTTCAATCTCAGGCCCGGACGCACTGCAGCGGTCTTCATGGGTGACTCGGGAAGCCATGTCCTCGGCTTCGCGCTCGCGTCGTTCGCCCTCGCCTCGAGCTGGACGGTCGCCGGTACGACAGTCGCGACCGTGCTCCTTCCGCTGCTCATCCTCGCCATCCCGATCCTTGACACGACCCTCGTCACCCTCGTGCGGCTCGGGCAGCGGAGGCCGGTGAGCCAGGGGGGACGGGACCACACGTCGCACCGCCTCGTGTACTACGGGCTCTCGGAGGCCGACGCGGTGTTCTTGCTCGCCCTCGTCGCAGCGGCCATCGGAGCGACCGCGCTGGCGTACAACGTGCTCGACAACGCCCGGCTGACTGCCTTCGGCGTGCTTCTCACCTTCGTCCTTCTCGTCCAGTTCGGCAGCTTCCTGAGCGACCTCGAGGAGCGCTCTCGCCGAGGCGAGGCGACCGAACAGCCGTCGCTCTGGAAGGCACTCGTATTCGAGCCGCGCCGCCTGGTCGAGGTCGTCGTCGACTTCGTCGTCATCTGCGCCACGTTCCTCGCGGCCTACGTGCTCGTGATCGGTGGGCTCGGCAGCGAGTTCGAGCGTTCGGTCTTCCTCGCGGCGCTGCCCATCCTCCTCGCGACGAGGTACGTCTTCTTCGTCGCGCTCGGCGTCTACCGGCGGGTGTGGCGCTATGCGACCGCGCGCGACGTCGTGCCGATCGCTGTCGGGTGTGCGGGATCAGCAGTCGTCGCGTTCCTCGTGCTCGTCGCCTTGAGGGACATCGGACCGGTTCCAGCGCTCGAGGTCTTCGTCGTGGACGCCGTTCTCTGCACGTTGCTCGTGGGCGCCTCGCGGCTGACGTTGCGGCTCCTACCCGAGGCGCGCGCTCGCGGGCGACACCGACGCAGGGTTCTCGTGGTCGGGGCGGGACAAGCTGGGCGAGGGCTTGCACGCGAGCTGCGCGACACCCACGAGGCGCGCGTGGTCGGCTTCCTGGACGACAACCCCCGCGTGCGGCGCCGGCGCATCCTCGGCATCAGCGTTGTCGGAGCGCTTGACGAGGCGCCGCGGGCGATAGCGGGCGCTCGAGCCGAGGAGGTGCTCGTCACGATCCCCGGCGCCCCCCAGGAGCGACTCGACGCCGTCGTCCGGGCATCGGAGGAGGCCGGAATTCCCTGTCGGATCGTCCGCCGCGTAACCGAGTTCTCGGCTCCTGAGCCGGTCGAGGCGACGCTTCCGTGAATCAGCCCCGGGGTCTACTCGACCGCCTGCACGCGGCGATCCCGTTGCTGACCCTCTACTTCGGGTTGGCAGTGCTCTACGCGTGGCAGGCATCGCAACACCCGGTTCCAACCATATTCACCGACGAGATCGAGCTGGCTCAGCTGTCACGCTCGATCGCAGAAACCGGGGAGCCTGCCCGACGTGGCGAGCCGTACGGATTGGCGACGCTCGCGGCGTACTTCCTCGCTCCCGTCTGGTGGCTCGGCTCGACGTCGACGGCATACACCGCGGCGAAGCTCCTGCTCGTGCTCGCGATGACCGCGACCATCTTCCCCGCCTACGCGCTTGCGCGACTCGTCGTGTCACCGTGGTACGCCGTCGCGGCGGCGGGAGGGGCAACCGCCGTTCCCGCGCTTGCGTATTCCCCGATCTTCGTCGAGGAGCCGTTCGCGTATCCGTTGGCCACGTTGGCGCTCTGGTTGATCGCACGCGCGCTCGTTC
>JACDCN010000256.1 GCA_013817555.1 Actinomycetota bacterium | reverse complement strand
GCTCGATCTGCGCGATCACCTGGTTCGTGAAGGAGTTGGACATCACGAAGCTCGGGTGGCCGGTGGCATTGCCGAGGTTGAGCAGGCGCCCCTCCGAGAGGACGATGATCGCCTTGCCGTCGGGGAAGACCCACTGGTCGACCTGCGGCTTGATGGTGATGCGCTCGACACCCTCGGTGTCCGCGAGACCCGCCATGTCGATCTCGTTGTCGAAGTGGCCAATGTTGCCGACAACGGCCTGATGCTTCATCCGGCGCATGTCCGCCACCGTGATCACGTCCTTGTTGCCGGTTGCCGTGATGAACACGTCGGCGGTCTCGATCACATCCTCCAAGCGCTGCACCTCGTAGCCCTCCATCAACGCCTGCAACGCGCAGATGGGGTCGATCTCGGTGATCGTGACGCGGGCGCCCTGGGCGCGGAGGGACTCGGCCGATCCCTTGCCGACATCCCCGTAACCGCAGACCACGCACAGCTTCCCCGCGAGCATCAGGTCGACGGCGCGATTGATGCCGTCGACGAGCGAGTGCCGGCATCCGTAGAGGTTGTCGAACTTGCTCTTCGTGACCGAGTCGTTGACGTTGATCGCCGGGAAGAGCAGAGTTTCCGCGTCGGCCATCTGGTACAGGCGATGCACTCCGGTCGTCGTCTCCTCGGTCACGCCCTTGATCTCCGCCGCGATCCCCGTCCACCTCTGCGGGTCGGACCGGAGCGAGCGCAGCAAGAGCGCGAGCACGATGCGGAACTCCTCCGAGTCGGCACCTGCCGGGTCCGGCACTGCGCCCGTCCGCTCGAACTCCACACCCTTGTGGACGAGCATGGTTGCGTCACCGCCGTCGTCGAGCAGCATGTTCGGGCCGCCTTCGGGCCAGGTGAGGGCCTGCTCGGTGCACCACCAGTACTCCTCCAGCGTCTCGCCCTTCCAGGCGAACACCGGAATGCCCTTCGGCTCGTCCGGGGTGCCCTCCGGCCCGACCGCGACCGCGGCAGCGGCGTGATCCTGCGTCGAGAAGATGTTGCACGAGGCCCAGCGCACCTCGGCGCCGAGCGCGACAAGCGTCTCGATGAGAACTGCCGTCTGGATCGTCATGTGCAGCGAGCCGGTGACGCGCGCGCCGCGCAGCGGCTGCTCGTCGGCGTACTCGCGTCGTACGGACATCAAGCCAGGCATCTCGTGCTCGGCAAGGCCGATCTCCTTGCGACCCCACTCGGCCAAGGCGAGGTCGGCCACCTTGAGATCCAGGGCCGGCATCTCACGCACTTCTGTCTGGGTCATGCGGAACTCCTTCTTCTCGATTGGATGAGGAGCGAGTCACCTCGAGCAAGTAGGCGACCATCACGTCCTCGTCTGCGAAGAGTAGGTGATACGCATCGGATAGCTGCTCGACGCGGTCGATTTGCCCCTTGTTCTGGAGGAAGACGGGCCCGAAGGGGAAGAAGCTGAAGTCCACGACCTTGGCCTCCAGCCCGCCTTCGGCGAGCAACCTGGCCGTCTGGCTCTGGCCCAGAATCGAGAGCTGCATCACGTACGCGGTTCCGTCTTCGGCGAGGAGCCGCGGCAGCAGCCGGACGAAATGATCGAGCAGGTTGCGGCCCCAATAGTCGAGGGGCCTGTGCCCGCTCGGCTCCTCGTAGGGATCGACGGGCATCTGGTAGAGGCTTGCGGCGATCAGGTCGAAGCGCTCTGTCGGCGCCCACTGGTAGAGGTCGACGGTCTCGCCCGTGAGCCGGTCTGCCACACCGTTTCGAAAGCCGTTCGCCAGCGTGTTCGCGACTGCGCTCTCGTCGATGTCGATCGCGTGGACGCGGGCGGCTCCGTTCAGCGCGAGCTGGACGGAGAGGATCCCGCAGCCGCAGCCGACGTCGAGACAGGCCTGGTCGCGGCCGAGCGTTCCGTCGAACAACGTCTTCCAGACGAGATAGCTCCCCGTCGTGGGCACGAAGACGCCTTCGTCGACGATCAGCTGTGGGAAAGGCAGCGGGTAGACGACGCGACCCTGCTCGTCGTGCCACGGCTCCGCGGGATGAGCCTGAGGCCCTGTCCCGAGCAGTCGGTCGTCTGGCGGTGGACGCTTGCGGCCGGGTCGTGTCTCGGCGACTGCGATTGCGAGAGCGGCGATGTGCTCCGGCGTCACGCCGCAGCAGCCACCGATGATCTGGGCGCCTTCCTCCCGCCAGGCGAGGCCGAGCTCGGCGTACCCGGCGGGGTCGATCTCCTCGTCGAAGCGCCAGCGCGAGCCTGCGAGGTGACCGAGGTTCGGATAGACGCCGAGCGGCAGATCTGTGAAGTCCCTGAGCCAAGAGATCATGCCCGGCACGTGGTCGACGGGCAGGCAGTTGATCATGAGCGCGCCGACACCCATCTCTTCGAATCTCCGCGCTGCGCGCCCGAAGAGGTCGCCTTCGGGCGGGCCCCAATGCTGCCCGAAGACCCCGCAGACGCCGTGCCGGCAGCGCCGGAACGAGAGCCAGACCGGAAGTCCGGTCTCGAGTAGCTGCTCGACGGTCTCGAAGATCTCAGGGTCGCGCACGAGCGTGAGCGTCTCGAGCAGGATGAGGTCCGGTGGCTCGTCGGCGAACACGCTGCCGAGCAGATCGAGCGTACCCCGGCGTTGGGGGGAGTTGACTTCCTCCGAGATGGCGAACGCGACGGCGCACTCGTCCGCGCGCCCGCCTTCCTCGATGGCACGACGCGCCAGCCTGATGCCGAGGCGGGCGACATCCATCCAGTGCACCGCTTCACCCGCGCCGCGGCTCAGTCGCAGCTCGTGCTCCGGAGCAGAGAGGATCGACCAGGTGTCCGTCGAGAGCACGTTGCAGCCGGCGTCCACGTAGCCTCGATGCACGTCGAGCACGGCCTGCGGCGCTCGGAAGAGCGCCCACGTCCCCCACAGCCCCGGGTCGGGGTTCGTGCCTGAGCCTCGCCGCTCGAGCTCCGTGGCCACACCGCCGTCCAGGACGACACAGCGCTCGGCGGCGAGCATCTCCTCGAGCCTGCGGTACGCCGAGGAGGAATCCGTCGTACGCGATCTCTGAGTCGACGCGCTCACGCCTTGCCCTATCGTCCCGTGGCGAACGCGGTGCCGGGTCCGGTCGGCGGATCGGAGGCCGCGATCTCCGCAAGGGAAGTGGCTGGCCGAGCGCCGACGTGCGAGATCACCTCGGCCGCCGCGAGCGAGCCGAGCCGCCCGCAGGAGGGGAGGTCGTGGCCGTGACTGAGCCCGTAAAGGAATCCAGCGGCGTAGAGATCCCCCGCTCCCGTCGTGTCGACCAACCGATCGACCGGAACCGCGCCGACTACGTGCACCTCGTCGCTGGTGACGATGAGCGAGCCCCGCTCGCTACGGGTCAGCGCCGCGATCTCACACACCCCACGAACCCGGTGCAACGCTTCGTCGAAGTCGTCCACCTCGTACAACGAGCAGATCTCGGACTCGTTCGCGAACAGCACGTCCACGTGCTCATCGACCAGCTCCCTGAACGCCTGCCGATGGCGGTCGACGCAGAACGGATCGCAGAGACTGAGCGCAACCCTGCGCCCCGCCGCATGCGCCATCCGCGACGCGACTCGAAAGGCCTCCTGGGCGGCGGGCGGGTCGAAGAGGTACCCCTCTAGGAAGAGGATGGTTCCTCGTGCAATCAACGCATT
>JACDCN010000038.1 GCA_013817555.1 Actinomycetota bacterium | reverse complement strand
GCGCGATTCTCGCGATGCCGAACACGGAGCCCGTCGTCGACTCGGCGGCGGTGCTCGGTGCCCTGATCGAGCGGGCGCGCTCGGACGCGGTCGTGCCGACCGGCTTCATGGCGGCGATCAGTAAAGATCAGAGTGGAGAGGAGCTCAGCGAGATGGCCGAGCTCGCGTCGGCCGGCGCCGCCGCCTTCACGGACGACGGAAGGCCGGTCGAGTCCGCCGGGCTCATGCGCCGCGCGCTCCAGTACAGCGCGCTTGCCGGGCGTCCGCTGGCGCTTCACTGCGAAGAGCCCACGCTCTCCCGCGGTGGGCACGCCCATGAGGGCCGTGTCTCGGCGGAGATCGGCCTCGGCCCGTATCCCTCGACAGCCGAGAGCCTCATGGTCGAGCGCGATCTCGCGCTCGCGGCCGCGGAAGAGCGCCCTCTGCACCTCATGCACCTCTCGGCGCGAGAGTCGGTCGACGCATTGCGAAGGGCGCGAGACGCAGGCGTGACCGCGACCGCCGAGGTCACACCGCACCACCTCTGCCTCACCGACGAGGCGGTGCGCTCGCTCGACCCGAATTTCAAGATGAACCCGCCGCTCCGCTCCGAGGACGACCGGCGCACGCTGATCGATGCGCTTCGCGACGGCACGATCACCGTAATCGCAACGGACCATGCACCGCACGCGCGCCACGAGAAGGAAGTGCCCTTCGAAGACGCGCCATTCGGCGTCATCGGTCTGGAGACGGCATTCGCGGCGCTCCATACGCTCCTCGTCTTGCCCGGCGAGCTCACGTTGGAGGTTCTCCTCGAGCGCATGTCAGCCGGGCCTGCCCGGGTCTTCGGCATCCCCGAGCCCGTGGTCGAGGTGGGAGCACGCGCGAACCTCGTCGCCCTCGACCTCGAGGCCGAGTGGGAGGTGACCGAGGACGGGTTCCGTTCGCTCTCCGCGAACTCGTGGCTCCTCGGCACGACGCTGAGCGGAAGGGTGGTGCGCACAATCGCCGACGGGCGGGAGGTGTTCGTCGCATGACGACGGGCTACCTTCTGCTCGAGGACGGGACGGTCTTCCGCGGACGCTCCGTCGGCGCGGACGGCGCGGCCTTCGGGGAGGCGGTCTTCACGACCGCGATGACCGGTTACCAAGAGACGGTGACCGACCCGAGCTACGCGGAGCAGCTCGTTTGCTTCACCGCGCCGATGGTCGGTAACTACGGCGTCTCCGACGAACGGGACGAGTCCGACCGTCCGCATGCCAGGGCCATCCTCATGCGGCAGCTCGGAGGGCAGGAGTGGGCCGAGTGGCTCAAACAGCGCGGCCTCGTCGCGCTCGAGGAGATCGATACGCGTGCGCTCGTTCTCTGCTTGCGCGAGAGCGGCGCTATGCGCGCCGTGGCGGTCGCGAGCGAGGAGCAGCTTTCCGTTGCCGAAGCGCTGGAGGCGGTTCGGGAGCAGCCGCTCATGGAAGGGCAGGCGCTGGTCGCCCAGGTTTCGTCCCGCGAGTCGTACGTCTTTGCGGAGACCGGCTCCCCAAGGGTCGCCGTCGTCGACTACGGCAGCAAACGGTCGATCTTGCGCCGGCTAGCTGCGAGTGGCGCGGCCGTGACGGTCTTCCCGCACTCGGCCGAGGTCGACGAGCTCGAGGACTTCGACGGCGTCGTGCTCTCGAACGGCCCCGGCGACCCCGAGCCCCTGCACGCCGAGACCGAGACGGTGCGCGAGCTCCTGGGCAAGGTTCCGGTGCTCGGCATCTGCCTCGGCCATCAGCTCGTCGGGCTCGCGATCGGGCACGAGACCTTCAAGCTTCCCTTCGGCCATCGCGGAGCAAACCACCCCGTCCTCGAAAAGCAAAGCGGCCGCGTGCTGGTGACGAGCCAGAACCACGGTTTCGCCGTCCGGGCCACGGACGCCGAGCAGGCGACGCACGTCTCGCTCTATGACGGGACTGTCGAAGGCTTCGACTTCCCCGAGCTGAAGGCGCGCTCGGTGCAGTTCCACCCTGAGGCCGGGCCCGGCCCGCACGATGCCTGGCCGATTCTCGACCGATGGGTCGAGGAGCTTCGACCCTGGTGATCTGATGCCTGCGCGACGCGACATCGAGAGCGTGTGCGTGATCGGCTCCGGCCCGATCGTCATCGGCCAGGCCTGCGAGTTCGACTACGCGGGCTGCCAGGCGTTGAAGGTGCTGCGCGAGGACGGCTATCGCACGATCGTCGTCAACTCGAACCCGGCCACGATCATGACCGACCCGGGCTTCGCCGACCGCACCTATATCGAGCCCCTCGACTTGGAGAGCGTCGCCTCGGTGCTCGAGCGGGAACGCCCGGACGCCGTTCTGCCCACATTGGGCGGGCAAACGGCGCTCAATCTCGCAATCGAGCTCGCCGAAGCGGGAGTGCTCGAGGAGCTCGGGGTCGAGCTGATCGGTGCGCCGGTCGAGGTGATCAGGCGCGCGGAGGACCGCCAGGAGTTCCGAGAAGCGGTCATGAGCTGCGGGCTCGAGGTGCCGACGTCGCGCATCGTGACCTCGCTCGACGAGCTCGAGGACGTGTCCCTGCCGGCGGTGGTGCGCCCGGCCTTCACGCTCGGCGGTCACGGAGGAGGTTTCGCCGACGATCAGGCGGCGCTCGAGCGTCAGGTGGAGCGGGGGCTTGCCGAGTCCCCGATCGGTCAGGTGCTGGTCGAGGAGTCGGTACGCGGTTGGGACGAGTTCGAGCTCGAGGTGATCCGCGATCGCGCGGACAACGTCGTCGTCGTCTGCTCGATCGAGAACCTCGACCCGATGGGGGTGCACACCGGCGACTCGGTCACGGTCGCCCCCCAGATGACGCTCTCCGACGAGGCGTACCAGGAGCTTCGCGATGCGGCAGCCGCTGTGATCCGCGCCGTCGGAGTGGAGACCGGTGGCTCCAACATCCAGTTCGCGCGACGCCGCGAGACGGGCGAGCTGCGGGTCATCGAGATGAACCCGCGCGTCTCGCGCTCGTCCGCGCTCGCATCCAAGGCGACCGGCTATCCGATCGCGAAGGTCGCGGCGAAGCTTGCTGTCGGCTACACGCTCGACGAGATTCCGAACGACCTGACGAAGACGACGCCCGCGAGCTTCGAGCCCACGCTCGACTACGTCGTCGTCAAGTTCCCGCGCTTCGCATTCGAGAAGTTCCCGGGCGCCGACCAGACGCTCGGGACGCAGATGAAGTCTGTCGGGGAGACGATGGGCATCGGCCGCACCTTCACCGAGGCGCTCCTGAAGGCCTTCCGCTCGCGCGAGCTCGACCCGGGGGCGCCGACCCCATGGGCGACTCTCGACGACCTGCCGGAGGGGCTCCATCCCTGGTTCCGGGACGAGATCGAGCGGGCGAAGACAGAGCTCGCCTGCGGAGATCTCCTCCGGGCCAAGCGCGCCGGCTGGGGGGACGACTCGATCGGGGCCGCGCTCGGCGTGAGCGGGGTGGAGGTACGCCGCCGCAGGCACGAGCAGGGCGTGCTGCCGGCGTTTCGGCGCGTCGACTCCTGCGCGGGGGAGGTCGAGGCCGGCTCGAACTACTTCTACTCCACCTGGGGCGAGGCCGACGAGGGGCTTCCCGAGAGCGACAAGCCGCGCGTCGTCATCCTCGGCTCCGGCCCGAACCGCATCGGACAGGGGATCGAGTTCGACTACTGCTGCGTCCACGCCGCCCAGACCTTCCGCGAGCTCGGCTACGAGGCGGTCATGGTCAATTGCAATCCCGAGACCGTCTCCACCGACTACGACACCTCCGACCGGCTGTACTTCGAGCCGCTTTTGTCCGAGGAAGTACTTGCCGTCTGCGACCGCGAGCAGCCCGTCGGCGTCGTGACGCAGTTCGGCGGCCAGACGCCACTCAGGCTGGCGCGCTCGATCGAGGAGGGCGGCCACCGCATTCTCGGCACCCCGCACGCTGCGATCGACCTGGCCGAGGATCGGGCGCGGTTCGGATCACTCGTCGAAGAGCTCGGAGTGCGCTGCCCGCCCTGGGCGATCGTCGCGAGCGCCGAGCAGGCGATCGTGGAGGCCTCCGACATCGGCTACCCGGTGCTCGTGCGCCCGTCCTACGTGCTCGGAGGGCGGGCGATGCGCATCTGTTACGACGACGACGAGCTCGAGGAGGCGATGTCCGCAGTCCACGGCCCAGAGTTCGTTGGCGCGACCGGGACACGCGTGTCAGCGGGTTCCGGTCTTGCGCAGAATGGCGTGTTGCTCGACCGCTTCGTCGAGCACGCGATCGAGCTCGACGTGGACGCGCTCTGCGACGGCGACGCGGTCTTCATCGCGGCCGTGATGCAGCACGTCGAAGAGGCGGGAGTTCACTCGGGCGACTCCGCCTGTGTGCTGCCGGCTCCGTCTCTGACTCTGGCCGCGGCGCTCGAGGTCGAGCACGTCGTTAAGCGGCTCGGGCCCGCGCTCGGTGTCGTCGGGCTCCTGAACGTCCAGCTCGCGATCGCCGACGGCACCGTGTACGTGCTCGAGGCGAATCCGCGAGCCTCACGCACCGTGCCTTTCGCCTCGAAGGCGATCGGCATGAATCTGGTTGCAGCCGCATGCCGGCTCGCCGCCGGCGAGAAACTCTCTGATCTCGCGCTGTCGACGCCGCGGCCCACGCAGGTGAGCGTGAAGGCCGCCGTATTGCCCTTCGCTCGCTTCCCCGGCGCCGATCCCGTGCTCGGCCCCGAGATGCGTTCGACCGGCGAGGTGATGGCGAGCGCCGCAGACCTTCCGACCGCGCTCGCGAAAGCGGAACGTGCGGCGGGTCGGCCGCTTCCAACCTCCGGGACGGCCTTCCTCTCGGTGCGGGACGAGGACAAGCCCGCCGCGGTCGCGGTCGCGGCGGCACTTGCCGGTCTCGGCTTCGAGATCGTCGCGACCGAGGGCACGGCGAGGACGCTGCGGGCTGCCGGGCTCGAGATCGAGGAGGTCGCGAAGGTTGCAGACGCGCTTCCCGACGAATCGACGGTAGTCGACCTCGTCCGTCGCGGACGCTGCGACCTGGTGATCAACACTCCGCAAGGCAGCGGGGCTCGCACGGACGGCTACCTGATCCGCGAGGCTGCGCTGGTCGCCCGCGTCCCCTGCGTGACGACGATCTCCGGCGCCGCGGCGGCCGTGCATGCGATCGCGAACGCACGCGCAGAGTCGGCGCTTTCGTTGCAGGAGCGAATCGGGGTGACGACGTGAGCGTCCAGGGATCCGGCCCCGGGGTCTGGCTGACGCCAGACCGCACGGCAGGTACGTGAAGGGTCAGCACGCGGTGTTGGGGTCTGGCTCGAGCCAGACCCAGGTCTTGGGTACGGCTCGGCGCGAGCGGCTCACCGTGGTGGACAACGAGGCAGTCGGGCCGTACGTCCTGCTCCGGCTCGAGCGCAGCGGAATGGAGCCGGGCGTGCCAGGGCAGTTCTTCATGCTTGAGGCTCCCGGTCAACTGCTTCCGCGTCCGATGAGCCTCTGCCTTGCTCCGCCCGGGGAGCTGGCGTTTCTCCTGGAGCCGATCGGGCCTGGCACCCGCGCGCTGGCGGCGCTTGCTCCCCAAGAGAGGATTTACGTCCTGGGCCCGCTCGGGAACGGCTTCGACCTCGCGGTCGAGCGGCCGGTGCTCGTCGCCGGAGGGATCGGGCTCGCGCCGATGCCGTATCTCTCCGAGGCGCTCGGCGGGCCACCGGCGCTTCTCGGTTTCCGCAGCGAGCGTCATGCCGAGGCAGCGCGACTCCTCCCGGGCGCCGAAGTGGTCGTCGAGCCCCGACTCGTGACCGAGCTATTGCCCGGCGAGCCCAGCGACATCCTGGCGTGCGGTCCCGAGCCGATGCTCGAGGCCGTGCGCGAGCTCGCTCCCTCGGCGCAGCTCGCTTGGGAAGCGCCGATGGCCTGCGGTTACGGCGCTTGTTACGGCTGCGTGGTCGAGGTCGAAGGCCGCTACATCCGACTTTGCATCGAGGGTCCGGTTCTGTGAGTTTGTGGCGAAAAGAACATGGGTCTGACCCTGGACGTGTCCGCGCGGGACAGTGGAAGGTGTGCCAAATGCGTGCCAAGTTGTCCACAGGGCGATGAACGTTCCGGTCTTGAATGCGAGCGGTTGCCTCGACGCGCTGACGGCGCCCGAGGTTGCGGCGACACTCGACGCGTTTGTCACGAAGACCGTCACCCCGCTGCCGCGTGAGGGGAACCCTCCGCCGCGTATTGCGGAGGTCGACGGGTGGATGCTGAACTCGATCGGGCTCCAGAACCCGGGCATCGAGGTGTTCTCGACAAGCGTCCTGCCCCGTCTTCAAGACCTGGGAGTGCCGCTCTGGGTGTCTGTGGGCGGGTTCTCGTCGTCTGACTACAAGACTTGCTGCGAGCGCCTTGACGACCTCGATGCCGCCCAAGTCATCGAGCTGAACCTCTCCTGTCCCAACGTCGACGAGGCGCCGGAGACGGTGGTCGAGCTCGTCCAGGCCTCCCGAAGCGCGACGAGCAAGCCGCTCTACGCGAAGCTGTCCCCCGCGACTCCCGACATCGCGGAGCTGGCGCGGTCGGTAGCGGACGCGGGAGCGAACGGGCTCTCGCTCGTGAACACCCTCCGAGGGCTTGCGCTCGACCAAGCAACCCTTCGCCCGCGGCTTGCGCTCGGGACGGGAGGAGCGTCTGGACCTGCGCTCCGTCCGATCGCCCTTGCGTGCGTGTACGCATGCGCGAACGCGGTCGAGCTCCCGATTGTGGGCATCGGAGGAGTCATGTCCGGAGCGGACGTGATCGACTTCATCGCCGCCGGAGCAAGCGCTGTGGCGCTCGGCACCGTGCTCTTCGCCGACCCGCTCTCGCCCGCCCGGATTCGGGACGAGTTGGAGCGAGCTCGGTCCCGTGGGTATAGCTCAGCGGTGGAGATCCGCCGACTCGCGCACGGATTGGCCTTCGCGTCGCGCACGTAAGCGGAACGGAAAACAAACAAAGGCCTGCAAATACGCAGAAATGTTACGGCTTGACCCGCGCTCCTCGCTTGGTAGACTCGTCCGGCTCATGGTCACCTCGAAGACGCACGCGCAGGCGCCTGCCCGCTCTCTCGATCAACGGATGGAGGCGCTCCAGCGGGCGAACGACGTTCGGGTGCGCCGCGCGCAGCTCAAGCGAGACCTGAAGGCGGGGCAGGCGCAGATCGATTCGATCCTCCTCGATCCGCCCGAGTTCGTCTCCACTGCGAAGGTCTTCGACATGCTCATGGCGGTTCCGAAGTTCGGGCGCGTCAAAGCTGCGCGGCTTCTGAACCACTGCCGCATCAGCCAGTCGAAGACCGTCGGCGGCCTCTCGGAACGCCAGCGGACCGAGCTCGTCGATCTTTTCAACCACCGTTCGTGACTTTGCGCAAGTCCGGAATCCGCTAGCGCGGTTTCCGGTCGCGCGCGAATACCCCTTCATGGGTGCCCAGACATCGAATGCTCCGGGGTGTGAAGCAGGCAGCGTTGACGCCCTGGGGTTTGAGTAGGGTTGCCGCGTGCCGTCGGCACGGCCCGTCTTCGTGGTCACCGGGCCGTCGGGCGCAGGCAAAGGCACGCTGATCAAGGGGCTTCACGGCCGCGTCAGCGACATCGAGGTGGCGGTCTCCGCTACGACACGACCTCAGCGCCCGGGAGAGCGCGACGGGCTCGAGTATCGGTTCCTTTCGGACGAGGAGTTCACTCGCAGGGTTGACGAGGGTGAATTCCTGGAATGGGTGAAGTACGTATCGGGACGGCGGTACGGGACGCTCCGCTCCGAGATGGAGCGAATCGCAGCGGACGGAAAAACCTGCATCCTCGAGCTCGAGCTGGAGGGCGCTCTCAGGGTGCAGGATCAGGTCTCGGGGAGCGTGACGATCTTCATCGCCGCGGACGTCCCCGAGCTCGAGCGGCGTCTGCGCGAGCGGGCGACCGAGAGCACGGGGGAGATAGGCGGGCGAATCGCGCTCGCCCGGAACCAGCTCGAGCAGGCGCATCTCTTTCGCTACATGGTGCGAAACGACGACGTCGAGCGCGCAACCTCCGCCGTTGCAGCAATCGTGGAGTGTGAAATGGCATTCGCAGGTACCATGGCCCCCCCATGATCTATCCAAGACTCGACTCCCTGCTCGTCAAGACAAAAGATTCCCGGTACGCCCTCGTCATCGTGGCGGCAAAGCGGGCGCGGCAGATCAACAACTACCACCACCAACTCGGCGAAGGCATCGGCTTCGACGAGGCGCCGCCGCCGCTGATCGAATCCCGCTCCAAGAACTACCTGACGATGGCGATGGAAGAGATCGCGGGCGGGAAGATCACGTACCAGACTCCCTCCGGCTAGCGCCGCCGCCGGGAGAGCGCATGGCACGCATCCTGCTCGGCATCACCGGGGGGATCGCGGCCTACAAGGCGTGCACGCTTACTCGCCTGCTCGTACGCGCAGGCCACGACGTCTTTCCGCTCGTGACCGAGGCGGCGGAACGATTCGTCCGGGCCGAGACCTTCTATGCGCTTGCGCGAAAGTCGCGAAGCGACGATCCGTACCCGCACCTCGAGCGAGCCGACCTGCTGGTCGTCGCGCCGCTGACGGCGAACACGCTCGCCCGGCTCGCGCACGGTCTGGCGGACGACCTCTTGACCGAGGCGGCGCTCGCGCACGACGGTCCCGTCCTTGTGGCGCCGGCGATGAACGTGCGCATGTGGGAGCACCCGGCCACGCAGGAAAACGCTGCCCTCCTGCGCAGCCGAGGTGTGGAGATCATCGGACCGGCTGAAGGTGAGCTCGCCGAGGGCGAGATGGGCGCGGGGAGGATGGTCGAGCCCGAGGAGATCGCCGCCAGGATCGCCGAGCTGCTCGGCGCGTCGCCGAGCGCGCCAGGTCCGCTCGAGGGTCGCCGGGTGGTCATCTCGGCCGGAGGCACGCGCGAGCCGCTCGACACCGTTCGCTTCCTCGGGAACCGCTCCTCGGGTCGCATGGGGGTGGCGCTCGCGGAGGAGGCGCGCTCGCGGGGGGCCGACGTCACGCTCCTCGCCGCGAACCTCGCCGTGTCGCCGCCGACGGGAGTGACCGTGGTCGAGACGCCGACCGCCGCCGATCTCGAACGGGAAGCCCTCGCCCGCGCGGATGCGGACGTCATCGTCATGGCCGCGGCGGTGGCCGATTACCGGCCGCCCTCGGTGCTCGGCGAGAAACGTCCGAAGGATGGCGCGCCCTGGCTGGTCGAGCTCGAGGCGACGCCGGATGTGCTTGCCGCCCTTGGCGCAGCACGCCCGCCCGGCCGGGTTCTTGTCGGCTTTGCCGCCGACGGCGCTGGAAACGGGCTTGCACGGGCGCGGGAGAAGCGCCTGGCAAAGGGAGCCGATCTCTTTGTGTTCAACGACGTGAGCCGGCACGACATCGGCTTCGACGCTCTCGAGAACGAGGTCATTGTTCTCTCGGAGGCGGGTGAACGCCACGTGGAGAAGGCGCCAAAACGCGAGGTCGCCGCGGCGGTGCTGGACGAAGTGGAGCGGCTACTCTCGAAACGATGAGCGACCCGGCTCCGGCGCGAGAGGCGGTGTCGTCCGCGGTCGCGGCGGGCGTGGTCCGGCGCGTGGTCGCGAACCTCGAGCTCGCGGTGCGAGCGCCACGCGAGACGCTCGAGCTATGCGTTCTCGGTCTTCTGGCCGAAGGGCATCTGCTGATCGAGGACTTCCCCGGAGTCGGGAAGACGGTGCTCGCGAAGTCCCTCGCGCGCTCGCTTGACCTGGACTTCTCGCGTCTCCAGTTCACGCCCGACCTCCTACCGACGGATGTCACCGGGGTCAACGTCTTTAACCAGAGGACGAACGAGTTCGAGTTCCGGCCCGGGCCGGTCTTCACGAACGTGCTGCTCGTGGACGAGATCAACCGCGCGTCGCCGAAGACGCAGTCGGCGCTCCTCGAGGCTATGCAGGAGACCCAGGTGACGATCGACGGCGAGACGTACACGCTCGACCTCCCGTTTCTCGTCGTCGCAACCCAGAACCCGATCGAGTACGAGGGGACGTACCCGTTGCCTGAAGCTCAGCTCGACCGCTTCACGGCGATGCTCTCGCTCGGGTACCCGCCGCTCGCCGAGGAAGCGCGGATGCTCGCCGAGCAGACGACCGATCCTCCTCTGGACCATCTCCGGCCGGTCGTGCACAGGGAGGACGTCCACCTAGCGATCGAGGCAGCGCGAGCCGTGTACGTCGAGGAGAGCGTCAACCGCTATGTCGTAGGGCTGCTTGCCCATACGCGTGTCAGCTCGAAGCTCGCACTCGGGGCGAGTCCGCGCGCAGGCATCGCACTCCTTCGCATGGCGAAGGCGCGGGCGGTTGCGGCCGGTCGCGAGTACGCCCTGCCGGAGGATGTCCAGGCGGTCGCAGTCGTGGTGCTCTCGCACCGCGTCATCGTCGCGCCCGAGGCACGCGCCGCAGGCATCCACGGACAGGAAGCGGTGCGGGAGGCGCTCACCGAGACCCGGGTGCCCGCATGAGACTGGGCGGCGCCCTCCTGCTCGGGGCGTGCGTGACCGCCGCCGCTCTCGCTTTCGGGTCACGGCCGCTGGGTGTAGCGGGAGTCGGCCTCCTGTTCGCCGCCGGAGCCGTACGCGTCTGGGCGGGGTTCGTGCGCGGGCCGGTGTCCATCATCCACGTCGCCGTTCCTGCCCCGGCCACGGAAGGTGACCGCGTTCGGCTCAGGATCGAGGCACGTCGGGCTTCGCGCATGCCGGTGGGATCGCTCGTCGTCCGCGGCTCCCTGGACCGGATCGGCGCCTACGAATGCAGGCTGAAAGGCCACGGGCGAAGCGCCGTCTCCGACCTCGACCTCGGACGCCTTCCGCGAGGGCGTTTCGCCGTAAAGGACGCGCGCCTCGTCATCGGCGACCACCTCGGGCTCGAGTCGATCTCGCTGACCGCGGATCCGGCAGGCGCCGCGGTCGTCGTGCATCCGCGGCTCGTCGAGCTGCAGACCCTTTTCAGCGACGCCGGGCGGCTCGGAGGAGCAGGGCGCCGACTCCTCCTGCGGCGGCCGGCAGGCTTCGACTTCCACTCGGTGCGCGAGTACACGCAGGGCGAGTCGCTGCGACGCGTGCATTGGCCGACCACGGCGCGGCGCGGGCAGCTGATGGTGAAAAAGCTCGAGGACACTCCACGCGACACCGTGGTCGTGCTCCTCGACTGCGATCCAGCCGGAGCGAGCGGCCAGTCCCCGGAATCGAGCTTTGACGCCGCCGTGCGCGCGGCGGGGTCCGTGCTCAAGGTCTACGCCACCAGAGGCCGGAAAGCGACCCTGGTCACCAGCGGCAGTGGCGGCGTGGTCGTCCAGGTCTCGTCGCTCGCCGAGGACTTCCGGTCGGTGTTGGGAGTTCTCGCCGCCGTCGAACCGGACGCACGCTCAAAGCTTGCCCGTTGGCTCATGCACGAGCAGACTCGGACGGCGCAGACGGGCGAGCTCGTCGTCGTCACCGCGAGCCTGGAGCCTGCGGCAGTCGATGTTCTGCTCGCCATCGCGAGCCGCCGGCTTCTCTCGGTCGTCTGGATCGACGCACCGAGCTACGCAGGCAGGCCGACGCGCACGCCATCGGGCCCGCTTCGCCTCTCCGGTCTCGGCATTCCGGTCGCCGTCGTGCGCCGCGGCGATGATCTGGCAACGGCTCTCGACGCGCCTCGCGCGGAGGCGCTGGCAGGTGCCTAGACGCTTGATCGGGAATTCACGGCGGGCCGCATGGTGGCCACGACACGGCGCCGGCGGCGCGTCAATTCCCGATCAAGCGTCTAGGGCTCGGACGCTTGCTGCGTGCGCGCTACCGGTGCTCGCCATCTCTGTGTCTTGGATGCGCCTCGAACAGCCGGCGGAGATCGCGGAAGCCT
>JACDCN010000255.1:1745-3662 GCA_013817555.1 Actinomycetota bacterium | reverse complement strand
CGCAGGATCTCGACATTGCGCTGGACGATGTTCGATGCGTCGGCCAGCTCGGCCTCGCTTGCGGGATCGAGCTCCAGCTCGGCCGGATCGACGAGGACGTCGGCTCCCGCTAGCGCGCCCATCTCCTGGAGCTCCGTCGAAGTCCAGGCCGCCTGCACGGGACCGCGGCGCCCGAGAACGACGATCTCACGTATCCCGGATCCCGCTATCGCCTCGATCGCCGCGTCCGTCGTATCTGTCGGAGCGAGCTCCTCTCGGGTGAGCGCCAGCATCCGCGCCACGTCGAGGGCAACGTTTCCGTTGCCGATGACCACCGCGCGCTCTCCGGAGAGGTCGAAGGACAGCTCCTGGAAGTCCGGGTGGCCGTTGTACCAGGCGACGAGCTCCGTGGCCGCCCAGGAACCGGGCAGGTCCTCGCCGGGAATTCCGAGCCGTCTGTCCGTCTGCGCGCCGACGGCGTACACGACAGCGTCGTAGAGCTCCGTGAGCTCGGCGTGGGAGACGTCCTTCCCGACTTCGACGTTGCCGAAGAAGCGGAACCCCGGCCGCTCGGCGATGCGCTCGAACGCCCGCGAGACCGTCTTCAAGTTCGGGTGATCGGGCGCCACGCCAAGGCGAACGAGTCCCCACGGCGTCGGCAGCCGCTCGACCATGTCCACCTCGACCGCGGGGTCTGTGCTGGCGAGAAGGTGTCCCGCCGCGTAGAACGCCGCGGGCCCGGATCCGACCACGGCGACGCGAAGAGGCAAGGCAGCGCCGCGCTCACTCACAGGCGGCCATCCTAGTAACCGTGATTGGATGAAGCCGTGAGGACGCACGCGTTGCGGGCACTCGGTGGGGCGCTCGGAGTTGGCCTCGTAATCTTGCTCGGCTGGATCGGGTGGCTCTGGCACGAGAGCCGGCTTCCGGACACCTACGACGTCATGGACTACGGGTCGCATGACTATGGCGGAGGCCCGATCCCTACAAGTGGACACCACTCCGGCATCAGCGTCGCAAATCTGCGTGGGCCGCGTTCAGAAGCAGCTGACGCGAAGTTCAGGCTCACCGCACAGGCCACGACGATACGACTCGCATCGGGCCGAGAGATCGAGGCCCTGACGTTCGATGGGGTCTCACCCGGACCGGAGCTTCGCGTCCAGCAGGGAGATCTCGTCGAGGTGACGCTCCTCAACGAGGACGTCTCCCAGGGCGTGACGATCCATTGGCACGGAGTCGATGTCCCCAACGCCGAGGACGGGGTCGCAGGGGTCACGCAGAATGCCGTCCCACCGGGGCAGCGCTACGTCTACCGGTTTCGCGCAGAGCAGGTTGGGACATTCTGGTACCACTCGCACCAGGTCTCCTCGAAGGAGGTGCGGCGCGGGCTGTTCGGCGCATTCGTCATCGAGCCGGCGCAGTCGATCTACGACCTCGACCTGGCTCTCGCCGCACACACGTTCGACGGCGTCGCGACACTGAACGCAAACGACGGCTTCCAGTCGCGGAAGATCTCGCCGGGGACACGCGTGCGACTACGCCTTCTCAACACGGACGGCACCCCGCGCCGATTCACCGTTCAAGGGACGCAGTTTCTCGTTCTGGCGCTCGACGGAACCGACCTCAACGAGCCCTCGCCGATCGAGAGCGACACGCTCGAGATCGCGGGGGGCGGTCGAGTGGACATCGCGTTCACTGTTCCGCGCGCACCCGTTTGGATCTCGCTCGCCGAGACCGAGGTCGGACTCGCGCTCAACGCCGATGGCGTCAAGCGCCCCCTCGCCGAACCGTCCGACGAGTTCAATCCGGCCGGCTACGGGGAGCGGGCGGCGACCCCGTTCGAGGCCTCGAGCCGGTTCGATCGCCGCTTCGAGCTCACGATCGGCCGCTGGCCGGGGTTCCTCGACGGCCGACCCGGTCTGCAGTGGACGATCAACG
>JACDCN010000255.1:0-1735 GCA_013817555.1 Actinomycetota bacterium | reverse complement strand
GATCTTCCCGCACGTCCCGGTGTTCGTGGTCGAGAAGGGCGACCTCGTGCACGTGACGATCACGAACGACACGGATGCCGTTCACCCGATGCACCTGCACGGGCACCACCTGCTCGTCCTGAGCCGCGACGGCGTAGCCGTTTCAGGCAGCCCGTGGTGGGCGGACACGCTGAACGTCGAAGCCGGCGAGCGCTTCGAGGTGGCGTTTCGCGCGGACAACCCGGGAATCTGGATGGATCACTGCCACAACCTGCGGCATGCCGCGGACGGCTTGACGATGCACGTCATGTACGCCGGTGTGACGACCCCCTTCAGGATCGGCGACACGGCTCGCAACGAGCCGGAGTAGCCGCGCAAGACGCTGCTGGCCGGCTAGCGCACGAGCCCGCCGTTCGGACGTACGACCAGCCAGAGGCCGCCGAACTCGTCGACGTTTTGGCAGGAGACCTCGCCAGGCTCCGTATCGTCGATGTAGTAATAGAGCGGCCAGCCCTTGTACGTGAGCTGGCGCCGCCCGTCGCGGCGTCGAGTCGTCCCGATGAGCGACTTCTTCACGCCCTTGCCGGCGCGCAGCGTTCCTTTCGCGAAGTACACCGGCCACGCGACGGCGCACGCGCCGTAGCACTGGCTCGGCCCACCCCGCCGGTCGCGGGTGAAGCCGTAGAGGGCACGCCCGGAGCCGTCGAAGAGAATGGCGCCGTAGCGGGTATTGCGAACGGTCAGCGTGGCAGACGCCTGCGGGGCTTCTGTCGCCTGACTGCCGGTGTGAGCAGCGGGGGAAGAGCTCGCGCCGACACCCACAGCGAGCAGGGCGAGTACGGCGACGAGCGCGGCTTGTCTTCCGAGGCGTTTCGAGATCACGAAGCTCTCCTTGGTCGAAGTTCTCCGTCCATTGAACCTCCCATCGGTTAGGTCACGCTCACGCCCGCCTTACGAGACGGTGAACTTCGCTGACCGTGACGGCCTAGCTCGGCGGCTATGGACTCACAGCGGCGGACGTCGGCGCTGCGCGGCTCATACGCCACTCGTTGGACGCGATCCAGCCGAGGAGACCGAAGATCAGCAACGCGTTCACCGGGTGCAGGAAGCCAATCGCGGGCACTCCGAATCCGACCCAGGCGAGGAGCACCTGCAGGATGAGCAGCGCGAAGAGAACGCCATGGCGACCCAGCCGCCACTTGCCGACGCCCGCGGCGACGCCGATCACGAGGAAGATCAGGCCGGCCAGGAGAACGAGATAGCCGAAGAGCGCGTGGGCGCCGAACCCGTCGAAGAACACGTCCTCGTCGATCGTCGAGCCCTCGTCCTCGAGCTTGTTCGCCGCATAGAACGCGCCATACCCCGCGAGTCCGACCTGAACGATGACGAGGATGAACAGCAACGTCGCCCAGATCCGATAGAGAGCCCGCATGCGCCGCACCTCCGATAGCTGACGGCGCGGAGACTACGTCACGCCGCGCGCGACCTCAAGACGAAGCTATGTCAGTGCGAGCAGCCACCACTGATCCATTGCGGATCAGTGCGAGCAACCCGAGCCGCAGCCGCCCACTTGCGTTCCCTCAGGCAGCTCCTCGTCCTCGGCGACCTGGAACGAGTGGCCGCAGCCGCAGGACGAGACGGCGTTCGGGTTGTCGATCTTGAAGCCGGACTCCTGGATCGTGTTCAGGAAGTCGATTGTGGTTCCGCGCAGGTAGGGAGCGCTGATCGGATCTACGACCACCGCCACCCCTTCGAG
>JACDCN010000254.1 GCA_013817555.1 Actinomycetota bacterium | reverse complement strand
CTCGTTGACGACGCTCGCAGTCGTCGCCTTTGCGTTCGCCGGATTGGCGCTCTTAGGACGTTCGGCGCCCGGTGAGAGGGTGACTGCCGACGGCCTCAAGCGCGCGCTTCGTGACGTCCGCTTCCTGGGTGGGCTTTGGCTGAACACCCTTCCGGCGACGCTTTTCGGAATCCTCGTGGTCCTCGCGCCGCTAGCGCTCGACAGCGCGGGCTGGTCGACGCTCGGGATCGCTGCGGTGTTTTTCGCAGCGGGGTTGATCGAGGTCGCGATCAATCCGTTTCTCGGCCGCGCCACCGACCGGCTCGGACGTCTCCTGCCCATCCGTTTCGCGCTCGCCGGTTCGATCGCCGTGGCGATCGTGCTGGCCGCATCTTCGGAGCCGCTCCTGATTGCGATCCTGATCGGTGCGGCCGGAATCAGCTTCGGAAGCCTGTATACGCCCGGAATGGCGCTGACCTCGCACCGCGCTGAGGCCGCCGGGCTCGCGCAGGGATTGGGTTTCGGGATCATGAACACGGCATGGGCGGTCGGCGCTCTCATCGGGCCGTCTCTGGGCGGCGCGCTCGCGGAATCTCAAGGCGACCCCGCCCCGTATCTCCTCGGCGCCTGTCTCTGCGCGCTCACGCTCGTCGCGACCTATCGTGTCGCGGCGAAAGGGGGGAGCCCACATGCAGCGTGAGCACTGGAATCGCAAGTACGCGGAGAAGGAGCAGCTCTGGGCCGCGGAGCCCAACCGCACATTCGCCGAGGAAGCGGCGGGGCTCACACCCGGTCGGGGACTCGACCTCGCGTGCGGCGAGGGTCGGCATGCAGTCTGGCTCGCAAGGCTCGGCTGGCGCGTCACCGCGGTCGACTTCTCCGAAGTGGCGATCGAGAAGGGGCGTGCCCGGGCCGCGCGCGAGGAAGTCGAGATCGACTTCCGCTCCGACGACCTGCTCGATTTCGAGCCCGAACAGCACGTATTCGACCTCGTGCTCGTCCTCTTTCTCCAGCTCCCGGCCGACGAGCGCCGGCTCGTTCTCGGCCGCGCCACAACGGCGCTCGCACCCGGTGGGACGTTCCTGCTGGTCGGCCACCACCTCGAGAACCTGACCGAAGGCGTCGGGGGTCCGAGCGATCCTGGCGTGCTCTATACCCCGGACGACATCGTGGCCGACCTCGCCGGGCTGGACATTCAGAAGGCCGAGCGCGTGCTCCGCAACGTCGTCGACGCCGACCGGCCGGCGATCGACGCGCTCGTCCGAGCGCGTCGTCGTTCCGGTTAGACGTCTTCCCCTTCGAAAGGCCCGTCGGCGAGCAGACGCCGGAACGCCGAAAACTGGCCGGCCTTCCCCACGCCCACCAGCGTGTCGCCCTGCTGGACGACGTCGCCGGGTTGCGCGCCGCTGACCGGCTCCGGCTCGCGCAGGATCGCGATCACGGTCACACCCGTTCGTGCTCGCAGCCGGGCGTCTCCGAGCGTCCTCCCTATCGCGGGGCTTGTGTCGGGGACCGGGATCCACTCGATGTGGAGCTCCCCAAGCGCGACCTCCAGGTCGTCAACGATCTTGGGACGCTCGTAGGCCCCTCCGATGATCGCGCCCAGCTGACGAGCCTCGTCGTCGTGCAGATCGATCACCGCGGTCGGCTCGTCGTCGCCCGACCGGCGATAGAAGTAGATCTCGCGCTGGCCGTCGATGTGCAGGATCACCGACACCCGGCCCCCGAGCGCGGTCGGGAATGTGTACTTGACGCCGACGCCGGGAAGCCGGGTCTCTCGCAGGTCTACGGGCACTCGCTCAAGCCTCCTCGATCAGTCTAGATGCTTGATCGGGAATTGACGCGCAGCCGGAGGCGGTCACGACCAAGCCGGGCGACGCACTCGCTCGTCGTTCAGGCTGGTAAGCCTGGACGGCGAGGGAGGGTGGCGATCCGGCGCCGTGTCGTGGCTGTCATCCGGCCCGCCGTGAATTCCCGATCAAGCATCTACTAGTGGTCGGAACAGAATGCGGCCAAGTCGCTTCGACTCTTTCATCAGCACGATCCCGATCGTGGCGGTCGCCAGGACATACAACCCCGCGAAGGCGACGAGATCGGTTTGCTGGTCGGGGCCGAGGAGAGAGTTCTCCGACGCGATCTGGGCGAGGATGATCGTGAACTCCCCGTGCGCCACCAGGGCAACCCCTGCGTTCACGCTCTGCCGGTTCGTGAAGCCACCGAGTCGGCCGGCGATCAATCCGCTGCCGAGCTTTCCCACCAGTGTGAGGCCCACCGCAAACGCGACTATCAAGCCGACGTCACCGATCGCGCCGAGATCGATCGAGAGCCCGAAGACGAAGAAGAAAAGCGCAGCGAAGATGTCTCGAAAGCTGAAGAAGCGCTCTTCGATCTGGTCGCGAACAGAAGTCTCCGAGAGGACGATGCCGGCCATCAGCGCCCCGATCGCCGCGGACAGCCCGAGCTTGTCCGCGATGGCCGCCGAGCCGATCAGGAAGCCGAAGACGGCGAGCAGGAAGAACTCGAGCGGAAGCCGGTCGAGCGCGCGGTCGATCGGCCCTGAGAGCCAGCGCGAGACGGCGAGCCCGGCGGTGATGAACCCGAGCGCCTTCGCGACCAGGATCAACGTGTCCGATGCCTCCCCTCCGCCGGCGGCGGCGAATCCGAGCATGAAGGCGACGACGATGTCCTCCACGACGAGGATGGCCAGCACGAGATCGGTCTCGTCGTCACCCAGCCGACGAAAGTCGATCAATCCCTTGACCGCGATCGCGCTCGAGGACACGTACACACACGCGGCAAGAACGAGCGCGGCGAAGCTGACGCCGAAAGCCGCGACACCGACGAGCAGGCCGAGACCGAAGTTGGCGGCGAGGTCGACCACGCCCCCCAAGACGACGTGGCGACCGGTTCGCGTCGCTCGCGAAAGGCTGAACTCGAGGCCGAGGAAGAAGAGAAGGAAGACGATTCCGAGCTCGGCGACGAACTCGGTCACCTCCGACGGCTGGATCAGCGCAAGCTGCTCGGGCTCGTTCGGTCCGAGCAAGAGGCCCGCGAGCAGATAGGCCGGAATCGCCGAGAGACCGAGTCGCCGCGCGACCAGACCCAACGCCCCGAGCACGGCGATGGTGACGGCGAGCTCGGTGAGAGTCACGCCTCCATTCTCGCGGCTCGCCGGTGCAGCGGCAGCAATGCGACAGTCTCAGAGACCGAGCAACCGGTCGATCCAGGAGCGCTTGCGTTGCTCGAGAACCTTGTCGCTTGCCACGGTCTGTTGCAAGCTCGGGGTGTCGCGGTCGCCTGGAGATGGCTCGATCGCGGGAGTCTCGACTTCCCGCTGCTCGCGAGGCCGGAAGAGCACCTGCTCTCCTCGCCGCTCCTCGAGCCGCTCGAAATCGCCGCGAATCGCCGCGCGCATGTCGTCGAGATGGCTCTCTTCCCTCACGACGGGCCGTTCCCGGCTCGTGCGTGGAGTCCTCTATCGAGGCGAGGCGAAGGCCGCGATCCAGACGACAGCGGCGCCAGCGTAGAAGATCCCGTCCGCCCGGACGAGAGCGGCGCCGACGTCGCGAAACGACGGATTCAGGATGTTCGCGCGATGCCCCGGCGACTGCAACCAGGCCGAGACCACTTCTCGCGCGCTGGCCGAACCGAGCGCGCCGACGTAGAGATTCTCGCCGAAGCGGGTGTACGCGTATCCCGAC
>JACDCN010000037.1 GCA_013817555.1 Actinomycetota bacterium | reverse complement strand
TCGACGTCGAGGAAGTCGAGCCGCTCGAGCTCAAGGGGAAGTCCGAACCCGTACCCGCCTATCGCCTCGTCGGTGTCAGGGAGGGCAGCGAGCGGCAGCAGCGGCGGGACTCGCCGATGATCGGCCGTGACCACGAGCTCGAGCTGCTGTCAGGCGCGCTCAAGGCAGCAATGGCCGCACCTGTCGCCTCGTCACGATCGTCGGGGAGGCCGGAGTCGGGAAGTCGCGCCTCATCGACGAGTTCGTGCTCTCGGTCGAGGAACGCGCGCACGTCCTTCGTGGCCGGTGTCTCCCCTACGGCGACGGGATCACACCGGGGCCGGGGAACACCAGAAGTTGGACGACCGGGTCGCGATTACCCGCGGGAGCCGTCGCCGTGGCGAGGCCAAACAACGTGACCGCAACCAGGCCCGCAAGCCCGGCGACGGCCGCGGACCGAATCCATTTTCTAGTAGCCACCCCAAGCCCCCCTCTTGTTGCCCCTGTTACGCAGAATGCGCCGCTGGTGCGAGGGGCAGCATGCAGGCGTGCTGACGGAAGTCCATACCTGGTTTCCCATTGCCGAGCGCGCGTATTAGGATCGCCTTCATGGCCCTCGGCAAGAACGCCAAGATCGAGCTCCTGAAGCGCGTACCGCTCTTCGCAGGGTGCTCGAAGGCGGAACTCCGCGAGATCGCGCTGAGCGCCGACGAGCTCGACCTACGCGACGGCTACGTGCTCACCCGCGAGGGCAAGCCAGGGCGAGAGTTTTTCGTCCTGATCGAGGGAACGGCCCGCGTGACGAAGGGCGCGAAGAAGCTCGCTGACTTGAGCGGTGGAGACTGGTTCGGCGAGATCGCACTCCTCACCCACACCCCCCGCACCGCGACCGTGACCGCGACGTCACCGGTGCGGGTGCTCGTGGTCACCGATCGCGCCTTCCGGCGGGTCGTCGAGACGATGCCGAGGATCGCGATCAAGGTCCTGGCAAGCGTCGGGCAGCGGCTCGACCACGACGCGCGTAGCTAGCGCGCGCCGCTGCGCGACCGCGAGCGCGACCGCGTTACACCAGCGCGGCTTCGCCCAGAAGCGCGCGCGCTTCGGCGTAGAAGTCGGCGCCCGGTTGCACGCGATAGTCAGGGCCGAGCGCAAGGGTGCGCGCCCCGAGCGACGTCTCGAGTGCGACGTACACAGGAGCTTCGCCGGGAAAGTCCTTGACGAGCGCCGCCAACTCGCGGATGAGCCCGGCAGGCGCCTCGCGGGCGTCGATCCGGAGCCGAACCTCGCGTCGCACCGGTGTCGACTCGAAGGGGGTCACCTCGAGGGCAACGAGCTTCGTCTCGCCCGCCTGCTTGTGATCCACGCGCCCCTTCACGATCAGCATGCGATCCGCATCTAGATGCTCACGCGACGCGGCGTACGTGGAGTTGAAGACGACGACCTCGGCGCTTCCGGTCGGATCGTCCAGGGTCGCGAAGACCATCGGCTCGCCGCGCTTCGTCGTCACCTGCTTGATCCCAGCCACGATCCCTCCCACGACGACGATCTCGCCGTCGCGACGACGCTCGACGTCGGCAAGCGTGCAGTCGGTCTTGCGCCTGAGCTCGCCCGCCACCTTCTCCAAGGGATGCTCGGAGACGTAGAGCCCGAGTGTCTCCTTTTCCAGCCGGAGCAGCTCGCGCTCGTCGAACTCCCCTGGAGGAATCGCCGGGTGGTGCCTCTCCCCAGACGGCGCTGACTCGGCTTCGCCGAAGCCGCCGTCGAAGATCGAGGCTTGCCCCGCGAGACGGTCGGCGGCGTGCTTCTGCCCGAGGCCGAGAGCGCTGTCCAGCACCGCGAGCATCCCCATACGCGTCGAGCCGGTCGAGTCCAGAGCGCCGCACTTGACGAGCGACTCGAGCGCTCGACGGTTGACCGTCTGCGGGTCGGCGCGCTCGGTGAGCTCCCAGATCGACTCGAACGGCCCGCCCTCCCCGCGCGCCCGGACGATTGCCTCCGCGGCGGACTCACCGACGTTCTTCACCGCGTTCAGGCCGAAGTGGATCGTCCCGTCCACGATGGCGAAGTCGTGCTGGGAGGAGTTCACGTCCGGCGGGCGGACCTCGATGCCCATCTCGCGGCACGCGTTGACGTAGAAGGGCACGCGGTCCTTCGTGTTCATGACCGAGGAGATCAACGCTGCCATGTACTCGCGCGGATGGTTGGCCTTGAGCCAGGCCGTCCGGTACGCGATCAGCGCGTAGCAGGCAGCGTGCGCCTTGTTGAAAGAGTAGTCCTGCGAGGACTCCATGTCCTTCCAGAGCTGCTGAGCGACTCCGGCAGCCACATCGTTCTGCGCGCATCCCTCCAGGAACTTGTCCTTGAGGGAGGCCATCAGCGCATGAATCTTCTTGCCGATTGCTTTCCGAAGGGTTTCAGCTTCCGCAGGAGAAAACCCGCCGAGCTGCTTCGCGATCTCCATGTACTGCTCCTGGTAGATGCAGATCGCGTAGCTCCCGCCAGTGATGGCCTCGAGCCGTGGGTCCGCGAAGGCGACCTGCTCCTTGCCGTGCTTGCGGGAGGCATAGGTCGGGATGTAGCCCATCGGCCCCGGTCGATAGAGCGCCACGAGCGCGATCAGGTCCTCGAACTCCGTCGGCTTGACGAGACGCAGAGCCTCGCGCATGCCGGAGGACTCGAACTGGAAGACCCCGGTCGACTCGCCGCGGGCGAGCATCGCGTAGGTCGGGCCGTCATCCAGCGGAAGCGTGCCGATATCGACCCCTCCGACGAGCTCCACGGCCTTGTCGATCACGTCCAGGTTGCGCAGCCCGAGGAAGTCCATCTTCAGGAGGCCGAGCTCGACGACGTCGTGCATCCCGAGCTGTGTCACGACCTCCTGGTCCGACCCCTTCTGCTGCAGCGGAACGAGCTCGATCAGCGGCTGCGCGCCGATGACGACTCCGGCCGCGTGGATCGAGTCTGCTCGAGTGAGCCCTTCGAGCGGTTGCGCGAGGTCGATGATCTCCTTCGCAACCGCGTCCGAATCGACCGCTTGCCGCAGCTCCGCGCCCGGGCGAAGCGAGTCCGTGAGCGTCTGGCCGGGTCCCTCCGGGACGAGCTTCGCTATCCGGTCGACGACGCCGTAGGGGATGTCGAGCACGCGACCCGCGTCTCGGATGGCCGCTCGAGCGGCCATCGTCGAGAAGGTGATGATCTGGGCGACGCGGTCGCGTCCGTACTTCTCGGCGACGTAGTTGATGACTCGGTCCCTGCCAGCGACCGAGAAGTCGATGTCCATGTCGGGCAGGTCCTGGCGCGCAGGGTTCAGGAAGCGCTCGAAGAGGAGGCCGTAGCGCATCGGGTCGACATCGGTGATCTCGAGGCAGTAGGCGGCGAGCGACCCCGCCGACGACCCGCGGCCAGGGCCCACGCTGATCCCGTTCTGCTTCGCGAAGTGGATGAAATCCCAGACGATGAGGAAGTAATCCGCGAAGCCCATCTCGCGCACCGTCTTCAGCTCGAAGCGGAGCCGCTCGTGGAGCTCCGGTGTCCCCTTTCCGTACCGCCTGAGCAGTCCGTTCTCGCACAACTCCACGAGGTAGTCGAACGCGTCGCGCCCTTCCGGGATCGGGTACTTCGGCAGCAGGATCCGGCCGAGCTCGATCTCGACCGAGCAGCGCTCCGCCACCTCGAGCGTGCGTGCGAGCGCGTGCTCATACCCGACGAAGTCACCCGCCATCTCCTCCGACGTCTTGAAGAAGAACTCGTTCGTATCGAAGCGCCAGTGCGCGGGGTTCTTCAGCGTGTCGCCGGACTGGATGCAGAGGAGCGCCTCGTGCGCGTACGCGTCGCCCGAGTCGAGGTAGTGGACGTCTCCGGTCGCGACGAGCGGCAGGCCCGTCTCTTCGGCGAGCGCGACGAGCTTCGGATTGATCGCCTGCTGCTCCGCGAGCCCGGCGTTCTGCAGCTCGACGTATGTCGAGTCGCGCCCGAAGATCTGCGCGAGGCGGTCGAGGTCGGCGCGCGCGTCCTTCGGCCGCTCCTCGGCGAGCGCCCGGGAGACCCGTCCGGAGAGACATCCCGACAGCGCCACCAGCCCCTTCGCGTTACTCTCGAGGAGCTCCCAGTCGACGCGCGGCTTGTAGTAGTAGCCCTCGAGGTAGCCGAGCGAGCAAAGCTTGATCAGGTTCGCGTAGCCCTCGTTCGTCTCGGCAAGGAGCGTCAGGTGCGCGTATCCCTTGGTTTGCGCTCGTCGGTCGTCTGCGACGTAGACCTCACAGCCGACGATCGGCTTCACGCCCTCCCTCCGCGCTTCCCGGTAGAGCTCCACGGCGCCGGCCAGCGAGCCGTGGTCGGTGAGCGCGACGGCCGGCATCTCGAGCCGCTTCGCCTTCTCCACGAGCGCCGGGATCCGACAGGCCCCGTCGAGGATCGAATATTCGGAATGAACGTGGAGGTGGACGAACGGCGGCGCGGTGGGGTGACTCACGGGAGGGCAAGCTTAGTACGGCTTCCGGCTGTCCCCCCTTGCTGGGATTTTCGGCGATTACGCGGCGTCGTCCTGCCAGAGAGCGTCGGCCAGGCGCCGCCACTCGTCCCGGAGATCCGCGCGGCCGGTCGCTCGCTGGAGCTCCCAGTACGCGCGGATGAGCGCTCCCAGATCGGGCTCCGCACCGTCGGCGCGACTCGCTTCGAGCACGCGCAGATACCACGCGGTCGGGTCTACTCCGAGCTCAGCAGAGAGCACGAGCGCGCGTTCACGCAGGGCTTCGGTCGGCGATCCTAGACGAGCCATGCCCGAGCTATCGGCAGCCGCGAGCGGCCGAATGAGACGGTCCCCTCGGACGGGGGAACCCTCTCCCGGCAGACTGGGCAGCACCAGCATGCGCCGTCCGACCGTCATCGTCCAAGACCGGCTTATCGCAGGCCGTCACCCCTGCGCTTGGGGGCCCGAGGATGCGCCAGAAGAGGTTTCGCGACTGCTCGACGAGCGAGTCACGCTCTTCGTCGATCTGACACAGGAGGGCGAGCTCGATCCGTACGCGCACCTGGTACCCCCTGCCCGGCACGTCCGGATGCCGATCCGCGACTTCTCGGTGCCCACCCCCGACGATCTGGTTGCGACGCTCGACACGATCGACGCGGAGCTGGACGCAGGGGGAATCGTGTACGTGCACTGCTGGGCCGGATGCGGCCGCACCGGTGTCGTCGTCGGATGCTGGCTCGTGCGGCGGGGCCTCGACCCCAAGGCCGCGCTCGTCAAGATCGCGGAGACACGCGGCCTCGGCTGCCCGCAAACCCTGGAGCAGCGGCTTCTCGTTCTCGGCTGGGAGGCCGGTCGGTGAAGGCGAACACCGCAGCGGAGAGGTCAGGCTGAAGCCCGGCCCCGGTCCCCACCGATTTTGGGGTCAGGCTTGCCTGACGTTTGTTTCGATCTCGACTCACTGAGACGAGTGAGCGAGCAGACGGCAGCTAGCTCCGATACGCGTCCTGAGCATGTACGCCGGCTTCGTGGTCGCCACGGTCGCTGCGTCGAGGGGACGTGCGGAGTCCGCGCGGCCGGCGCACGATTGCTCCTGCGGCAATCGCCTGCCGGGCCCGCTCCGGGGAACTCGTGCACCGTCCTCCTGAAAACGGAGACGCCAGACTCGATGAGCGTGTCGAGGCGCTCGCTACCTGCATCGCTGAGATCGCCGAACGCGTCCGTGCTACGGAGCTCGCGACCGGCGACGAGAAGACCGCGAAGGAGCTCCGACGCGCGCTCGAAGCGGCTGCGAAGCACGATCCCAAGCTCGAGAGCCGCCTAACCGATCGCATCGATGTCCTCATGGACCGGCTCGGCACGCTTGCGTCCGCGGTCTCGACCACCTCAGCCGAGCTGGCCCGCAGGGACGGCGAGCTCGCAGCGCTCCGCCGCGATCTCGCGCACGGCTCCGCCCGCGTTGACGTGCTCGCGAAAGACGTCGACCAGGCCGCACGCGTTGTCGACGTCGAGAAGCTCCGCCAGGCGATCGCGGAACGACCCACCGAACCTCCCGCCCGCTCGGGAGCGGAACGGCTCGACCGCTTCGAAGGGAAGGTCGCCCTTCTCGCAGAGCGGATCGACACTCTTTCGCCGACTGTGGCTGCGGCAGCCTCGGGCCTAGCTGCTCGAGACGGCGAGCTCGCGAACCTCCGCCAGAAGATCGAGCGGAGCGCCGCCGAGGTCGAACAGGTCATCGTCGAGGTGCGGGCGAACCCTCACATCGCAACGCTCGCCACGCGTCTCGACGCGCTGGGGAACGAGCTCGAAGCGACCACCCGACAGCTCGAGCAGAAGGACGGAGATGTCGAAGCTCTTCGTGGCCGAATCGACGACGGCTACGCGAGGGCAAGCGCGGTCATCGCCGAGCTCCAGCTCTCGCTGGCCACGGTCGGGTCACGGATCGGCGCAATCGAGAAGGTCCCTGACCTAGTGGAGCACGCTCTCGCGGGTCAGGCTGGGGAGTTCGACACACGACTGAAGACGCTCTCCGAAACGGTGAGCGCGACGGTAGGCAAGGTTGTGGAGCTCGAGGCTGCCTCTGCCGCGAAGGATTCGACTGGCGACGAGACGGACCGGGCGCTCTCCGAGCTGGCCGAGCGCATCGACACGCTGTCCGGTGAGCTTGCCGCGGCCACGACCGCGGTTGCCGGCCGCGAGAGCGAAGTGCCGGCGCTTCGCGCTCGAATCGACGACGCGTACGCGAAAGCAAGCGCCGTCATCTCCGAGCTGCAGCTGTCCCTGGCCGCCCTGCTCTCGCGAGTCGGTGCTCTCGAAGTTCTCCCCGAGCGTCTCGAGGAGCAACTCCAGGGTCGCGCTGGCGACCTCGATACGCGCCTGACCCTGCTCGAGGCAGCCTCGTCCGAGCGAACCGAGCTCCTCGTCGACTTCGGCATACGTCTGGCACTCGTGGAACAGCGTCGCCAGGCGCCGGCCGAGGAGATCGACAGGATTCTCGACACGTGGGCGTCGGATCGTTCGTCGCTCGAGACTCGACTCGACGAGATAGCGGCCTCGCTCATAGGAACAGGATCGGCACACGGCATCGCAAACGAGTCGGACGCCGATGTCATTCGACTGCGTGTGCTCGTCGACGGGCTTCAGACGCGGCTCTCAGCAAGCGAGGAAGAGGTCGCCGCGCTCCGCAGCGCACCGGACTTCTCCTCGCGATTTGACGAGATCACCGACCGTCTCGTTGCCATCGAGCGCGGCACCCACGGCGTGTTCAGTCGTCGAACGGACAGGTCACCGGGGACGGCCGTTTTCGGCTCGAGCTTCGCGCCCTCGAGCTCCGCGTCGAACAGGCGGCGACGAGCGCGCTCGAGGGACGCGACGCTTTCCTCGTCCAGCTCGAACGAATGGCGTCGCGCATCGAGTGGCGCCTTCAACAGCTCGAGTCCAAGGACGCTGATCGCCCGTACGACGACCCGACACCGACCGGCGCGCAGATCGTCCCGTTTCGAGAGCGCTGAGGTGTAGACCCCTGGAAATCGGGTCATAACCAGATGATGCGGCTTCTCGACCTCCTTCTTTTCCTCGGCGTGCGCAGCTCGTGGGCGCGCAGCCGGCTCGCCTATCGGCTCCTCTGGAGCATCGTCGTCGCCGAGCGCACGCGCCGCTGACTTGCCGGAGCGAGATCGGCTACGCGTCGATGATAAACGCCATCAGGATTGCGTCGACGAGCTCGTCACCTCGGGCGTAGTGCTGCCTCCGATAGCCCTCTCGCTCGAAGCCGAAGGACTCGTACAGGCGCAACGCGGGCTCGTTCCAGGGGAAGACGTGTAGCTCGAGCTTCTGAACTCCCACCGATCGCGACCACGTGATCGCCTCCTCCAGCAGCTGCTTCCCGATCCCCTGGCGACGATGGCTCTCGGCGACCATCAGGCCGAGATCCGCCACATGCTGGCTCGCAGGATGTGGGTCGCGAGACAGGGAGAGCCGCCCGACGACATCGTCGCCGTCCACCGCGACGATGACGGTGGCATGCGGATGACGGAGGACGGTCTTCAGATATCTCCGCTCGTTGCTGACCGAGCGCCAGCTCTCGGTAGCGAGGATCCAGCGTCCCTCCTCGCCGCCGACCGCCTGCGCGAGCGCGACGAGCGAGGCTGCGTCGCTCGGCTCCGCTCGGCGGACGCGAATCATGCGACGACAATTCCGGCGCCGCCTCGCCGGGGATCCCCGGCGGCCGCGAGCGCTCCCGTCGAACTGCGCTCGACGGCCTGCACGCCGCCGAAGAAAAGGTTGCGTCCCGCCCAGCGGACAACGTCCCAGGCCTCTTCGAGATCCGCGATCGTCTCCTCCGAGCGACCGCCCTCGACGTGCAACGTGCGTCCGTCGACGTGCAGGCGAGGCGCGGCAATGGCGCCCCCGACCGACGACGACCGTCCCACAACCTGCCACGCGACCTGCGCGATCGCACCGGCGAGCCGCACAGAGCCGGCGCTGCCGAGCACGAGTCGCGCGCGGCCGTCTCGGAGCACGAGCGTCGGCGTCAGCATGCTCGGCAGGCGAGTCCCCGCGGCACGGGGCTCGTGGCCGATCACGTCCAGCTCGCCGAGCATGTTGTTCATCTGCGCGCCGCCGCGGAAGTGACCCGAGCCGGACCCGAGCGTCGACGAGAGAGCAGCCGCCTTTCCTGATCCATCGATGACCGAGACGTGCGTCGTGCCCGTGAGCTTGCCGCTCCCCGACGCGCGATACGCATCCCCGAGCGCACCCGCGACGTCTTCGGCCGACGGCTCCTCGGCCGCGCCGAGACGTTCGAGAATCGAGACGACGATCGCCCCACCACGCGACGGCGAAGGCGCGGCCAAAACGCGGTGCCCGAGCACGGTGGTCTCGAGCGGCACACGGTCGACGACCTCGTATGCGGCGAGATCGCCCGCATACTCCGGGAGGAGCTCGGTGACGGCGGCCGCCCCGACATCTCGGATTCGTTCCAGCGTCGCGCAGAGCTCGCCGGTGACGACGCGTGCGGGATCTCCGTAGACGCGACGGCCGCCTTCGTCGCGAAGCAAGATCGAGGAGAGGATCTCGTGCAGGAACGTCCGCGGCTCGTCGCACGCGACGCCTTCGTCGGCGAGCTCGAGCGCGGGCGCCACGAGATCGGCCCAGTCGAAGGTCGCGAACCGGCGATGCGCCTCCGCGAGACCTGCGATCAGCCCTGGCACGGCAACCGATCCCTCGCCGACGTGGAAGACCTGCGTGCCCGCGTCCGCGAAGTCGATCACCACCTCCTCCATGACCCCGAGCCGCGCCTCCGGGACGGCGAAGAAGCAGTCGAGCAGCGTTGTGACCGCGCCTGGCTCGTGGACGAGCAGGAAGCCGCCGCCGGCCGGCCCCGTCAACGGGCCTTCCGTGACGAACGCGGTGAAGGAGGCGGCAAGGAGCGCATCCACCGCATTCCCGCCGTCCCGGAGCACGCGAGCCCCGGCCTCGGCGGTCAGCGGGTGGCCGGCTGCGATCGCGCCACGCATCGTGACAATGTATTTGGCGCAAGACCGGAATCCACTAGCGTGGATTCCGGTCGCGCGAAAATCCCTGAAGGCCGCCGCTTCGCGGCGGCTGCGCCTCCAGTTCGCACACGCCTGTTACCCCGAGTTCAGGAACGCGGGCAGCTCCGAGTCGGAGTCTCGGCGGGTGCTCGCCTGTGTGTCGAACGTCGGGCGCTCCATCCGGCGGCGGGTGCCACCGAGGCCCGTGGCGACGACCGTGACCCACACCTGCCCGGTGAGGCGCGGGTCGACGTTGGCGCCGAAGATGATGTTCGTCTCGTCGTTCGCAGTGGCGCGCACGACCTCCGCCGCCTCGTTGACTTCGACGAGCGAGAGATCGTCGCCTCCTGCGATCGAGAGCAAGATCCCGCGTGCGCTCACGATCTCGGCGTCGATCAAGGGCGACCCGAGAGCCCGCTCGGCTGCCTCGCGACCACGGTTCGGCCCTGTCGCGTAGCCAATGCCCATCAGCGCAGAGCCGGCGTCCTGCATCACGGTGCGCACGTCCGCGAAGTCGAGGTTGATCAGGCCCGGCGTCGTGATGAGGTCGCAGATGCCCTGAACGCCCTGGCGCAGCACGTCGTCGGCGATCTGGAACGCGTCGATCATCGACGTGGAGCGGTCGAGGACCTCGAGGAGCCGATCATTGGGGATGACGATCACGGTGTCGCACGCGGCGCGAAGCTCCTCGACGCCGCGATCCGCTGCAGTCCGGCGGCGCGTACCTTCGAAGCGGAAGGGCGTGGTCACGATTCCGACCGTGAGCGCGCCGATCTCGCGGGCGATGCGCGCCACGACCGGGGCCGCACCGGTGCCAGTTCCGCCGCCTTCGCCTGCGGTCACGAAGACCATGTCGGAGCCGCGCAGCGTCGCCCGCAGCTGGTCGGCCGCATCCTCGGCCGCGGCACGACCGACGGTCGGGTCGGCGCCCGAGCCGAGGCCGTGCGTCACGCCTTCTCCAATGTGGATCTTCGTGGGGGCGTCGGAGACCGCGAGGGCCTGCATGTCGGTGTTCACCGCGATGAAGTCGACCTGGGCGATCCCGGCGTCCATCATCCGGTGGAGCGCATTCAGCCCGGCGCCGCCGACACCAACCACGCGGATCGCGGCGAGATACGCGGTTCCCTTGGGTGGGGGCACGCGATGAAGTCGCGGCGCGGGCTCGAGGATCGTCTGGAAGTAACGTGCAGCGGCGCGGGAGGCGGCAGCCTCGGTCGGGGGCGCCTCGGTGGCTGGAGGCGAGGCGGGCGGCGATGCGCTCTGAGGCGCTTTCGTCTTTCCCTCGGCCCCCTCGAAATCATGGACGTGCTCGACCGTCGCCTCGAGCGCGGCGCGCGCGCGCGGACTGAGCTCGTCAGTGTCCGCGGGCTGCTGCTGTTCGGCTTCGGCGGGCGCGTCCTGGGCGCGCTGGGCGGCCTCCGTCTTGCGGAAGAGCTCCGCCAGCGGGCCCTCACGCATGCTCGCGCGCTTGCGCGCCATCGAGCACCTCCTTCGCGAGATCGCGGTATGCCTGGGCCGCGGGGCCGGTGGGATCGTAGCGGAGCACGGAGCTCCCCTTCACCGGCGCCTCGGCATAGCGCACCGTCTTGCGGATCCGCGTTTCGAACAGGAGATCGCCGAAGTTCTCCTGCAAGATCTCGATCGCCTCGCGCGCGTGCAACGTCCGTCCGTCGTACATCGTGGGGACGATGCCCTGGACGCGGACGCCCGGGTTCAGGTTCTCGCGCACCATCGCGAGCGTGTTCTCGAGTTGCACGAGTCCGCGCAGCGAGAGGTATTCACACTGGACCGGGACGATCACGCCGTCGGCCGCGACAAAGGCGTTGATCGTCAGCAAGCCGAGCGAGGGCGGTGTGTCGAGAAGCACGTAGTCGTACTTGTCGCGAACCTCGACGAGCGCCTTCTCGAGCGCCCGCTCGCGGCCGATCAGCGCAGAGAGCGCGAGCTCCGCGCCGGCCAGATCGATGGAAGCGACGGCGATGTCGACCTCGACCGTATGGATCACGTCGGAGATCGGAACGCGATGAACGAGGACGTCGAACATCGAACGCTCGATCACGTCGGGGTTCATCCCCTGGCTCATCGTGAGGTTGCCCTGCGGGTCGAGATCGATGATGAGAACGCGTTTGCCCGCCTCCTTGAGCGCGACGCCGAGGTTCAGCGTCGTCGTGGTCTTGGCGACTCCGCCTTTCTGGTTCGCGAACGCGATCACCTCCGCCATCGCGTGCTCCTCGGGATCACCGGCGATCTGAGAGGTCGGGACCGCGTGGAGATGCGTCGCAGGCACCGGCTCGGTCGCGAGCTCCGGCTCGTCGGCGGGCTCGCCAGGCTCGGGCTCAGGCGGCGGCTGGGACCGCGGCAGAATTCGTGAGAGCCCCATGACCGCCTCACCTTCCCGTCTCCGGCCGAAACTCCTTCAATGCCGTCC
>JACDCN010000253.1 GCA_013817555.1 Actinomycetota bacterium | reverse complement strand
GAGGACAGGAGACGCTCCTGCTCCTCGGTCAGCACCCAGGTCTGCTCGCAGGCGCAGTCGCCTTCGACTCGGTCACCGACTTCGGGCTTCGCTACGAGCAGTTCGCGCGCAGCCCGCGTGGGCGCACCCTCCAGGCTCTTGCCCGCGTAGAGGTCGGCGGGACGCCTCGCGCCGACCCGCAGGCCTTCGTGCTGCGAAGCCCCATGCACTGGGTTCGCGAAGTCGCGGACTCGGGTGTCGCGCTCCAGATCTGGTGGAGCGACGCGGACGAGATCGTCGTCAACCAACACACGCAATCGGGCCGGTTCTTCAATGAGCTGCAGGAGCTCGAGCCGCGAGGCCGCGTCGAGAAGGTGACAGGCTCGTGGAGCCATACGGCGAAGAGCTACGCGCAGTTGCAGCTGCCGGGCGCGGTCGCGTGGCTCGGCCTCATCCCCGATGTCTGAGTGCTAGACCCCGTTCGCGATCGAGACCTCCACCCCCGCAGTCGCAAGGTTGCCGGCGACATCCCAAGCGCGGACAACCACGCGGTAGCGCCCGTCCGCGAGCCGCGTCGTGTCCCAGTAGCGAAGCGGGAAGAGCCGAAACCAGTAGATGCCGTCGCAGCGCGCCGAGGTGTGGAAGCGCATGCAGCCGTTCGCGGGGAGATTCTGCTCGGTGCCCGGCGCGAAGTGGCGGCCGGCGGATAGTCCGAGAAGCTGCTCGGCCCGGAACACCTCGCGGCGCCGAACCGTGCGACCCGTGGCCAGATGCACGATCGACACGGCGACGCGGAACGGATGGTGGGGCGCCGCGAGCCACGGAAGCTCCTGGAACCAGCCGATGACGCTCTGCGGATCGCTCATCCGCACACGTACGTCGACCCGACCTGCCAGCCTTTCCCGATTGAGGCGCTCGCCCGCGGGTGGCAGGCGGACGACGCTTGTCGAAGGGCGCCTTCCCCAGTCCGGAGTCGCCGGGGCGTGGAAGCGAATCTCGCGGATGGCCGGCGGCGCGGTGTCGACGAACGGGTACAGCTTCCCTCCGGGTCGAAGCGGATTCACGGTCAGTCGGCCGCCTCCCCCGATGAACACGAACTCGCTCAGATGCACGTGCCAGTCGCCCTCGCAAGTCCAGCCAATGTGCTGGCCGGGCGTGACGATCTCGCCGGTCTGGACGAGCGCGTCCACGTGCCCGTACCCGAAGTGGCCGATGCGCACCGAGCCGCGCGCCCCTGGCGGAGTGGCGAAGAAGACGGGCCCGCCCTCGATCGCGTAGACCCGGTGCGTGCGTCCTCTCGGCGCTCCGCGCTCGGGCCGATCGTCGCGCACGGCGACGTCCACCCCGTCGTGGTAGATCGCGCCGCGCTCGGGATCGGGGCGTGGATCCAGAAACGAGCCGCGGATTGGATGCTGCCGATTGTGAGGCCGAACCGGCCAGCCGCGCCATGCGTCGTTGTAGACCTGCTGTACCTCGAGCTTCCCCGGCGTCGGCGACACGCGCCGGAACTATCGCACTCGCCGGACTCTCTAAGGTCAAGGCGTGATCCTGCAATCGCTGCGGAGACAGCTTCTACTTCCTCCTCGTGTCGACGTGGCGCAACGATCCGGCACGTAGGTTCACGTTCCGTGTGACGTAATCTCCATGTCCTGAACCGGCCTGCATGGCTTGACGCCTCGGAGCTCCGCATCGGTCTCGGCTGCATGCGGATGTCGACGGACGAGAGCCGAGACGAAGAGCTCGCGCTCGAGACGATCGCGGCCGCCGCCGAGGCGGGTATCACCCGGCTCCGGTTACCTGGACTGGGAGGACGCTCGCTAAGCAGATCTGCGACTGGGCGACGCGCGGCGCGGCGGCTGCGGATGTGCGCTGCACTCCGTCTCGACCGGTCACTCGCTCTCCGGGCTGCCGACGCCCGTCCGTCGAAAGCTGCAGCTGAGCTCGGCCGAGTTGGGCGCCAGGGGAGTAATCTGGCTGACAGTCGAGTAGCGTTGAGGGCGAACCGCCCTGACACGGACACGCGCCCGCCAGGGCCGTGCCGGGGAGGAGGCAGAGATGGTCACGCATCGGAACATCGCCGAGTGGCACGGCAAGCAACTGGTCGACCGCGACGGCGAAAAGATCGGCAAACTCGAAGACGTCTACGTCGACGTCGAGACGGACGAGCCTGCGTTCGGCACCGTCAAGGAGGGCTTCATCGGTCGCCACTTGACGTTCGTACCGCTGGCCGGGATCACGATCGGCCCCAACAGCCTGCAGGTCCCGGTCTCCAAGGAGCAGGTCAAGGACGCACCCAACATCGAGACCGAGGGCGACGAACTCTCCCAGGCGGATGAGTCCAACCTCTATCACCACTACGAGCTCAACTACACCCCGCCCGATACGGAGAGCGGTCGGCGGCTCGCCCGCCGATGATCTTTCAAAAGCCAGCAAGACGACACGATCGCGGGCGCCAGCGCGGCCGCCCAACCTCGATGCGCCCTCCACTTCTGCTGAGCTCCGTCTGGGCCGCTTTGCGGCTGCGGCGGATGGTAACGAACTCGATTCGGCGGCTCGCTTCTCAGCCCTGGTGCGAGACGCGTCTTCCCTTGCGTATTCTTATCCGACGTTCCACTGAGGAGCGACAGTGGGTGTGTTGGAACAACTGAGGAAAGTCGGCGACTACGTTCGCAAGAACTGGCGATCCACAGCCGACGACAGCTACCGCGAGTACAAACACGGGCGCGAGCGCGAGCGCAAGCAGGCGGAACGGAAGCGTCAGGACGCAGAGCGCTTTGCTGAGCGGAAGCGCGGGAAGGCAGAGCGGGAGCGTGAGTACGAAGAGCGCTATGCGGCCGAACGCGCAGCCGAAGAGCCCCAACCGGAGGCGCCTCGGGATGACACGAGCAAACCCGAATGACGCACCCTTCTTTCTCTGCCGAGGATCATTCTCTGCCGAGGATCAGCGACATGCCGGGCGCGCGGCGCACGTCGGTCGTGCTCGCGTCACACGCGCGCCACTCGCAATCAGTCAGGTCAATACGCTAGGCCGTTCCCGACTTGGGCTATCCCGCAAAGCTGGAGCGCGCCTCCTATAGAGCACATCTCGATCCCGCAAGGTACTCCGGGCCCATACATCTAGAGATTCGCACGGCTTCGGCTTCAGCCGGTCCTAGGAGCGGGGCCAGGCCGGTGACTCGAGTACTCACAGACTTCGAAGTAAACTCCGCCCGACCGGAAACCGAGGCCAAGACTGAAGCCGACGCGCGGACTCGAACCGCGGACCCCTTCATTACGAGTGAAGGACTGAGTCGTCGGCTGTCATCGTGAGTCGATCAAAGGTGCTGATCTGCGGCACCTATCGGGTCACGTGAGTGTCGCGGATGGGCAACGGAGCGGATGCCGTAGTCACGTCGTAGACGTGCGGCGGTCGGCGCGTTGGAGATCGCCTCGGCGCTCCGAAGGGTTGGGTCGCCGGGGCGAGCAGTCGTTGGCGTCGTGGCGGCGTTGAAGACTGTCGTCATCTGCCGCTGCTCGACCAGCCGACGGTTAGCGGAGTAGCCTGATGTACGTGCCCGCCAGGCTCATTGCCCGACTCTTCGATGGATCGGAACATGAGGTGAGGTTGTTTTCTGGAGATCCCGAAGGGGCGCTGAAGAGCCTGACGAAAACCGATCGTCGCTGGGTGGACGTCGTCGGCGGCAGCGTTCGATACGAGCACATCGTCGCACTTC
>JACDCN010000036.1 GCA_013817555.1 Actinomycetota bacterium | reverse complement strand
TTTCGTCACGCGAACGTCACTGCGCCCGCCGCGCGGGCTCCTGCCCGCGCTCGTTGCCATCGGCGTCTTCGACACCGGCGCGAATGTGCTCGTCGCCTACGCCACCACGAAGGGCGCCGTCGGGATCCTCGCGGTGCTCAGCGCTCTCTATCCGGTCGTGACCGTGGTGCTGGCCCGACTCGTGCTCGGGGAGCAGTTGAGCATCTCTCGCAGAGCCGGCGGCGTGGTTGCACTCGAGAACTCCGGACCGATGGACGACGCGGCGCACATGCCGGCAAGGTCGCGACTCGAGCTCGGCGCGCTGATCATGCTGGCCACGCTCGGCTTCGCGGCTGTAGTCGGCTTCATCGCGGTGATCGCCGCCGACGGCGTGGCCGCCGCACTCGGCACGGGTCTCGGAATCGCGTTCTTCATCTTTCTCACAGGCGCCACGCTTGCCGTCGCGCTTGCGTCCCTCAGGCGTCGACAGGCGGAGATCGTCGCCCTCGTGAGCATCGCCGCCGCCGGCCTGGCCATGGACATGCTCGTCCTGGCCATCTGGCTGGACATCGACAACGAGGCCTACGCGAAGATCGCCGGCGTCGCGTTCGTGTGGAGCTTCTACGCGCTGATCGCCCTCGGACTCACCGTCGCGGTTGGTACCGCCCGCGGGATCTCGCGGTCGCTCTATCTCGGTGCAGTCGTGGTCACGGTGATCGCCGGTCTCATCTCCGCCTGGCTGGTCGTGAGCGCGAATGACACGGACGTCGTCTCGAGCGCAGGTCCCGAAAGCATTCCGGGCGCTGTCCTCGGTGACGACGACCTGCTGCGGGCGCTCGGAGCAGCGCTCGTACTACTTGCTGCGCTCTGGTTCGGAACGCTCGCTGCGAGCCGGCTTGAAGGGCCGGCGGCGGATGACGAGCAGGTGACAGTCACCCACGTCACACGTTGAAGCGCACGTTCACAACGTCGCCGTCCTCGACGACGTAGCTCTTTCCCTCTAGCCGTTGCAGCCCGCGACGCGCGGCCTCGGCGTGCGATCCACATTCCAACAGGTCGTCCCAGCGGATCACCTCGCAGCGGATGAACCCACGCGCGATGTCGGAATGGATGCCCTCCGCGGCATCCAGCGCCGTCTCGCCGTAGCGCAACGTCCAGGCGCGCGCCTCCGTGTCGCCGACGGTGTAGACGACGATCAGTCCGAGCGCCTCCTTCAGCTGCCGCACGACCTCGTCGAGCGCGGACGGTCCTGAACGAAACTCGGCTGCCTCCTCGGGGGAAAGCTCGGCGAGCTCCATCTCGAGCTTGCAGTCGATCCCCGTGGGGCCGTTCTCCACCAAGATCAGCGGCTTCGTCGTCAAAGGCTCGAGCTCACGCGGAAGCTCCCCGTCCCACGACGACAGCGATGCTCCTCCTTCGAGGTGTGCCAACATCGTCTCCAACAGCACTGCCTCCTGTCTCGGCGCCAAGTCTCCCGACTTCGCGTCCTTACGCACCTTCTCCAGGCGCCGCTCGACGTGGTCGCGGTCGGCAACGATCATCTCGAGCTTCAAGGTCTCGAGATCGCTGGCAGGATCGGCGCCCTCCGAGAAAGCGTCGACCACGGCCAGGAGCGCGTCCGCCTGCCGTAGACCACCGGGAACGTCGACCTTGGTCGCAGGCACGTCGACCACGCGGATCGCCGCGGGTGTCACCTTCCGTGACCCGATGACCTGCGCCAGCCGACCGACGCGATCGTCGGGAATGAGGGCCATGCCGACATTCGACTTCTCGGCCACCGACGCGTAAGCGGTCACCTCGGCTCCCGCGCTCGTCAATACATTGAAGAGCGTCGTCTTGCCGGCATTGGGCAGGCCGACGATCCCGACCTGCAGGGGCAGAGCTAGTGCCTCCTCAGGGGAGGTTGCCGTGTTCCCGCCGAGTGAAAAGCAAGACTGGCAAGGACGCAGGGAGCGTCCATGTCAGCTGATATGGACACGACTGAGGACGAAGCCAGCCGCAGCTTGCAGCCGGCGGGGACACGGAGGGCCTTCCGGGAGGGGGCACCCACCCTACTCTCCGAAGCCGACGCGCGACTCGCGCGCAAAGCGCTTCGCATACAGCACGCGGGGGAGTGCGAGCAGAACGTTTCCATCCTGCGCCTCCAGGGTGAGCGCACCCGCCGCACCCGCGTTCAGCGCCTGCTCGAGGGCATCCGCGCTCCTCGACGTCACCAGCATGCTCAAGATCTGGCCGCCGTCGAGCCCGATCTCGACACGCGCGAACTCGCTCTCGCTAGTCAGTGGAAACCACCTCCGTGAGGACGCCGTGCACGGCGTCGGGATGGACGAACGCGACTTCGAGCCCGTAGAGGCCTCGCCGCGGTATCTGGTCGATAAGTTGCGCTCCCGCGGCGTCGAGATCACGGAGTGCTCCGTTGATGTCGTCGGTCGCGAGCGCGACGTGATGCATGCCTGGTCCGCGCCTCGCGAGAAACCGACCGACCGGGGTGTCCTCACCGGTCGCCGCGAGGAGCTCGATGCGGCTGTCGCCCACGAGAAGCGAGACGGCGTCGACGCCCTGGGTCTCCAACGAATCGCGGTGCTCGACGCGCGCGCCGAAAAGCCGTTCCCAGGTCTCGACCGCCTCGTCGAGGTCGGCGACCGCGACCCCGAGATGATGGATGCCGCGGACGCGCACGCGGCCGATCGTACCTCCGAGTAGCGGCCGGCCATGCCCGGCCCGGTTGGCCAGCGTTCGAGGGCGAGGCATGCCTCGCCCCCACACCTTCTAGTCGCGCATGGGCAAGATGCGCACGGTGCCGACCGTCTCCGAGGAGCGAGACTCCGCCTTGACCTCCGAGAGCAGCGCCTCGAGCTCGGCGCGGTCGAGGGTTTCCTTCTCGAGGAGGGCGTCGGCGACGCGATCGAGCGGAGTGCGATGCTTGAGTAGGAGCCGCTGCGCCTCGTCGTACGCCTGATCCGTGAGCCTCGCCTGCTCGGAGTCGCGCAACCGCTTCGTCTCCTCCGAAAGCGCGTAGTTGTCGGCCCGCATCGTCCGCGAGGGAGCGATCTCCGACATCCCGTATTCGAACACCATCGAGCGGGCGATGTGGGTAACACGCTCGAGGTCGTTCGCGGCCCCGTTGGTAATGCGCCCGAACACGACCTGCTCGGCGGCTCGGCCGGCGAGGAACACCATCATCAGATCGACGAACTCCTCGCGGGTATGCAGATACCGGTCCTCGGCGGGCACGTTCAGCGTGTACCCGAGCGCCTCCCCGCGCGAGACGATCGTCGCCTTCTGAGCAGGGAAGAGCTCGCCCACGAGGTGTGACATGACCGCGTGCCCTGCCTCGTGGTAGGCGAGGATCCGCTTCTCTTTCTCTGAGACGACGCGCCGCGTCTGAAGCCCGGCCACGATCCGCTCCGAGGCCGCGTCGAAGTCCGTCTGGCGCACGTACTGGGCGCCGTTGCGCCCGGCGAAGATCGCCGCCTCGTTGCACAGGTTTGCGAGATCGGCGCCCGTCAGTCCGGACGTTTGCTTGGCGATGTGCGAGAGGTCGACGTCCGCGGCGAGCGGCTTGTCGCGTGTGTGCACGGCGAGGATCGACTCGCGCCCCGCGACGTCGGGAGGCGAGACGAGCACCTGACGGTCGAACCGGCCGGGGCGGAGGAGCGCGGCGTCGAGATCCTGCAGCCGGTTCGAAGCGGCCATGACCACGACTTCGTCCCGCGTGTTGAAGCCATCGAGCTCGACCAGCAGCTGGTTCAACGTCTGGTCGTGCTCCCGGTGAATGGAGCCGCCCGAGCGAGCCGTGCCCACTGCGTCGAGCTCGTCGATGAAGATGATCGCAGGCGCGTTCTTGCGCGCCTCCTCGAAGAGCTTGCGGATCCGGGCTGCGCCGAGGCCGGCGAACATCTCGACGAACGACGAGGCGCTCTGGGAGTAGAAGTTCGCGCCGGACGCGCTCGCCACGGCCTTGGCGAGCAGCGTCTTGCCTGTTCCCGGCGGGCCGTGAAGCAGGATTCCGCGAGGCACGCGTGCGCCGAGCCGCTCGAAGCGCTTGCGGTCACGCAGGAACTCGACGACCTCCTGAAGCTCCTTCTTCGCCTCGTCGAGACCCGCCACGTCGCTCCAGGACACCTCGACCTGCGAGCCCTTGACCACAGGCGCCGGCTTCGCGCGCGGCATGAAGCGGATCGTCCACAGCAAGAGGACGATGACGACCCCGAAGAAGATGATCGGAAGCCACGTAAGCAGGGTGTTCTCGAGGTCCACCTCACCCGGTATCGGCAGCGCATGTGCTCATCTGTAGCGAGCGATCCTTTAGCGTCTGGCATGGCGAGCGCCGCTTCCGTCACCCGCTCACGACGACCTCGAGCGGGTCTCAGGAGGTCTGGCGCATCGAGTAAGAGGCGCGATCGTGGGACGGCGACGGTCGCTAGATCCGCTAGCGACCGAGCGTCCGTTGGAGCATGAGCACGCGCGCGGCCGACTCGCCTACGCGTGCGCGAAAAGCTGGATCGCGCTTCGCTTCCGCGAGCAGCGCCCGGTAGACCTGGATGTAGGAGCCGCGGCCGGTCGTGAGGACGATGTCCACGCCTGCTCGCACGTTTCGTACCGCCGCCTGCGCGGGAGAGGTGACCGCCAGGACGGCGGCGGCCTCGGTCGAGTCGGTGATCACCACTCCACGGAATCCGAGCTCCCTGCGCAAGAGGCCGCCGACCATCGCCTGCGATTGCGACGCAATGCGGGAGCGGTCGATGGCCGGATAGACGGCGTGACCGACCATCACGAGCGGCACACCCGCTTTGATCGCGCGACGGAACGGCAGCAGATCCTGGCGGCGCAGCTGCGCTCCACTGCGAGTGATCGTCACTCGGGCGTGGTCGGTGTTGACTCTAGCCCCGCCGAGGCCGGGGAAGTGCTTGACCGTAGCCGCCACGTCGCCCTCACGCCAGCCGCGAACAGCTTCGGCCACGGAGTCGCCCGCGGTGTCGAAGCTCGTCGAGAACGCCCTCGACGCGAGCGCCGCACCCGGGACGCTCGCCACGTCGGCTACGGGAGCGAGGGAGACGTTGATCCCAACTTTCCGCAGACCGCGTGCGGCCGAGGCAGCGTCGAACCGCTCCGTGCCGGCGGCTTGCTGCTCCCCCGTAGAACGAACGGGCCCGAGCCAGGGCAGGACGCGGATCGCGCCACCCTCTTGATCGACGCAAATCAGAGGAGGGCTCTGCGCTCCGCGACGCAGCCCGCCGGTCAGCGCTGCCGTCTGCTGTGCATCGATCACGTTGTCCCGAAAGAGGATCGCGCCGGCCGCGCGACCCTCCCGCAAGATGTCGCGCACGTAGGCGGGCGCGCTGGTGCCCGCGAAGCGCAGGATGACGAGGCGTCCAACCTGGCTCGAGAGCGGTAGCCCCGCGACCTGCTCGGGCTGTGCAACGGTCGAAGAGCCCACAGGTCTGGCCGGAGACGACCACTGACTGCCGTTCGCTTCATTGCCACCGAGCGGATCGACGATGACAACTGCGAGCGCCACCGGAATTCCGGCGGCGACCAGGGCGGATCGCACGACTCTGAACACCTCTGGGTCGAAGTGCCTCTCGGTGCGACCTACCGTTCGAGCGCGAGACAAGCGTCCCGGGCGGCATTCGCGACCTCGACCTGTTCCTCCGACGGCTCGGCGGTCGAGAAGCGGCGCTGGAGCTCGAACCCCGGACGCGCGAGCGCACGCGCGAGCCGATGCTCGGGATGCCGCGCCATCCAGGCGAAGACCTCGACCGAGGCGCCGATCGCCGCTGTCGTTCCCAGCAGTCGCGCGAGACCACGCGCGGCGGCCGGAGCCTTGGCGGCGACGACATTCGCGGCGAGGGATGAGACGAGCATCGGCCCGACTAGCTGCGAGCCACAGCGTGGGTGCTCCTTGGGCGCGCGCCTACCGTCGTTCTCATACGTCCCGATAGACACGTGCTCGGCGCCGTGGTACTCGGCGAGACCGGAGCCGCGAAGCGCGAAAGCAGCCGGCAAGAGGCTGACCGCGCCGGCCGCGATCTCCTTTCCACCTGCGGATAGCGTGGATCTGCGCAGAGCTCGGGCCACGATCGAAGACGCGACGATCGAGCCGACGACCGGCGGCCGGGCGAACGGGAAACGAGCCTGTGGAAGTGCGCGGTGCACGACCGGGAGGAGGGCGAAGGCCTCCGCGAGTCGCAGCGGCCCGCGCAGCACCGGTGCGTTCACGGATTCAGCAAAGCGTGGCTTCTTTCCCGATGCGACATGCAGTGTGCCGTCCTTGTCCCTCACGGCGGCTCCCCACGACGTGGGGCCGTGCACGAGGACGCCGTTCTGAAGCGCCATCCCGCCGAGCCGAACGGTTTCAGTCACGCTCAGAGCGTAGCTGCGAGCCCCCGAAGCGCTCCCTGCAACGTGTCCGCCGCAGGGCCGCGGCCGAGTGGACGTCCGTCGATCTCTACCAGCGGCATGATCTCGCGGACCGACGACGACGTGAATGCCTCGTCCGCGCCGAGGACGTCGTCCAGGGGGTAGGCGTCGTCCTCGACCGCATAGCCGCAGGACGGCGCGAGCTCGAGCAGGGTTGCGCGCGTCACGCCCGCGAGGATGCCGAGCTCGAGTGAGGGCGTATAGAGCGTCTTCTCCTTCCTCCACCAAATGTTCGTCACCGTGCCCTCCAGCACGATGTCGTCGGGGTCGACGAAGATCGCCTCCTCGGCACCCCGCCTCCTCGCCTCCGCCTCGGCCGCCATGTTCACGGCGTAGCTCGTGGACTTGACGCCCGGTAAGAGCCAGGGCACGGCTGCTCGAATACCGAGCAAGGACACCGCGCGAGCGCCGCGTAGCCGCACCTCCTCGATCCATCCCGGAACGTCGCTCAGGAGAGCGAGCCCCGTCGGAGATCCGCCAACGGGCCCTCCTGTCCAGACCAACCGCAACACGGTGTCACCCTCGTCCGCTTGCCCGAGAACGAGTGACGCAGCCTCCTCGAGCTCCTGGCGCTCGACGGCAGGGAGACCGATGCTCTGGGAGGACGCGGCCAATCGGTCGAGATGGGCTTCGAGCCGGAAAGGCCGGCCACTGTAGACGCGCAGCGTCTCGAAGGCCGCGCGACCGCGCAGGAGCCCGTCGTCGTCCGCATGGACGACCGGCTCGCCGGGATCGACGAGACCGCGCCCGGAGGTCGCGAGAGCGAGCAGGCTCATCGCCGCTCTCCGGCAAGGGCTTCGAGAGGCGAGCCAAGCGCTTCGAGGAGTGGGCGGGCTTTCGTCCACGACTCCTCGACCTCCGCGGCCGGGTCGGAGTCCCACACGACGCCACCGCCGACCCAGAGGTGAATCCGGCCCTCCGCGATCGCAAAGGTTCGGATCGTGAGCGCGAGATCGAAGTCTCCGTTGCCGTAGACCCTGCCGAGCGCGCCCATCGAGGCCCCGCGCCCCACGGGCTCGAGCTCCGCGATCAAGTCCACCGCGGCGATCTTTGGAGCTCCGGTCACCGACCCGCCCGGAAACGTTGCCTCCAGGATCTCTGCGAGCCCAACGTCGTCACGCAGAGTTCCCTCGACCGTGGAGACCATGTGCTCGACGCCTGCGAGCTGGCGCGTTTGCAACAGCTCCGGCCAGCGGACGCTTCCTGGCTCACATACCCGCGAGAGGTCGTTTCGCTCGAGGTCGACGATCATCACGTGCTCGGCCGCGTCCTTCGCCGACGCGCGAAGCTCCACCGCGGCCCCGAGCGGACGTGTGCCCTTGATCGGCATCGTCCACACCCGCCGCCCGCGCCGGGCGAGGAACAGCTCCGGGGATGCGGAGACGATCGCCCAGTCCTCGCCGACGAACGGCTCGGGATGTAGCGGCAACAGCGACGTGAGCTTGGCCGCGAGCGCGGCGGGGGAGCCCGAGAACGAGGCCGCGAGATGTTGGACGAGGTTGACTTGATATACGTCGCCCCTGGCAATGGCGGCACGTACTCGCTCGACAGCGGCGCCGTAGTCAGAAGCGCTCCAATCTCCAGCCCAAGTGCCCACTCGGACGTCGCCCTGGTTGTCATGGTCGACAACATAATGACTCGGTCGGACGGCACAGACCGCGAGCGGCAGGCTCAGGCATGGCTCCGCCGGAGGCAGCGTGCCCCCGCGGCGGATCGCCCGCGAAAGTCCGTAGCCGAGATAGAGATCCGCCACGAGCTCCTCGCCGCCGCGAACGAAGAATCCCTGCTCGCGCAGCCACGCTTCGATAAGGCGAAACGCGTCCCCGGGCTCTCGGAGCTCGAACGTCTCGCCGCTACGCATCTCGCAGAGTCCTGTAGCGGCGGATCAGGGTATTAGTAGAAGAGTCGTGCAAGAGCTCGTGTTTCCAGCCCTTGGCCAACTCCGGGGCGATGCGCGAGGCGAGCTCCTTCCCCAACTCGACGCCCCATTGGTCGAAGGGGTTGATCTCCCAGATCGCGGCCTGCGAGAAGACGCTGTGCTCATAGAGTGCGAGAAGCGCGCCAAGCGTCGCCGGCGTCAACCGCTCAGCGAGCAAGACCGAGCTCGGGCGGTTACCCGGCATCACCCGGTGCGAAATCGTCTCCTCCGCAGCTCCAGCGTCATCGAGCTCCTCCTCGGTTCGCCCGAATGCGAGCGCCTGCGCCTGCGCGAAGAGGTTCGCCGCGAGCAGGTCGTGACGACCTGCCGCCCCGCCCGCCGGCCGCGCAAATCCGATCAGATCGACCGGAACGATCGAAGTTCCCTGATGAAGCAGTTGAAAGAAGGCGTGCTGGGCATTGGTGCCGGGCCCACCCCAAAGGACGGAGCCCGACTCGACCTCGGCGGGTTCGCCGGCGGTCGTGACCGACTTTCCGTTCGACTCCATCCAGAGCTGCTGGAGGTACGCCGGGAGCACACGGAGCGCATGGCTGTACGGAACGACCGCCGTCGTCTCCGCGCCCATGAAGTTGCGATACCACACCGCGAGCAGGCCCGAGATCACCGGAAGATTCCCGCCGAGCGCAGCGGTTGCGAAGTGGTCGTCCATCGCGTGGAAACCGCCCAAGAGCGCACGGAAATGCTCATCGCCGAGCGTGACGAGGAGCGAGAGACCGACCGCTGAGCAGAGGGACGTCCTTCCCCCGACCCAGTTCCACATGCGGAACATCTGCTCGGGCGGGATGCCGATGCGCTCGCCGGCCTCGAGGTTCCCTGCGACACCGACGAAGTGCGGGGTGAGGTCGGCGTCCGAGCCAAGCGCCGCCGAGACCCACTCGCGGGCAGCTCGGGCGTTCTCGATCGTCTCGATGGTCGACATCGTCTTCGAGACGACGACGAAGAGCGTCTCGGCCGGCTCGAGGCCGACGAGCGCGCCCGCAAGGTCGGATGGATCGACGTTGGAGACGAAGCGCGCCGCGAGCTCCCGCGACGCGTAGACCTCGAGCGCCTCATACGCCATTGCAGGGCCGAGATCGCTGCCGCCGATCCCGATGTTCACCACCGCGGCGATTCGCCGCCCGGTCGCCCCGCGCCACTCCCCCGACCGCACCTGCTCGGCGAACGCGGACATGCGGTCGAGCTCGGAGTGCACTTCCTTCACCACGTCCGTGCCGTCCACCACGAGCGAGCGCGAGCGCGGCATCCGCAGCGCGACGTGCAGTGCTGGGCGCCCTTCGGAGGTGTTCACCGCCTCCCCGCGAAACATCGCCCGCACCTTTTCGGGGAGCCCTCGCTCCGTGGCAAGCCTCCTCAGGAGCTGGAGAGTGTCGTCCGTCACTCGATGCTTCGAGTAGTCGAGATAGAGCCCGGCGGCCTCCGCGGTGAGCCGTTCGCCGCGGGTCGGGTCAGACTCGAAGAGATCCCGGAGATGCAACGAGCCCACCTCGCCGCGGTGCCACTGGAGCCGACGCCAGACCGCGGACTCGACGAGAGGCTCAGTCACGCAGCTGCTCTTTGACGGACTCCGCGAGCGCGATGTATGCGCCCGCCAGATCGTCGTGCCAGAACACCGCGCTTCCCGCCACCAGGAGATCGGCGCCCGCTTTCCTTGCCAGGCGGGCGGTGTCCGCATTGATCCCACCGTCCACCTGCACGCGCGTCATCTCGGGCAAGAGTGTCCTGAGCTGCGCGATGCGCGACGCTGCCTCCGGCATGAACGTCTGGCCCGAGTAGCCCGGGTGAATCGACATGCAGAGGACGAGGTCCGCGCCCTCGGCGGCCGCAGCGGCCTCTTCGACCGGAGTGTCGGGACTGAAGGCGATCCCTACGCCGAGCCCCAGCGAGCGCGCCCTAGTGATCGCGCCGGCTGGATCCGAGCAGGCCTCCACGTGGAACGTCACGCTGTCGCCCCCTGCCTGCGCGACAGATTCGAAGTGACGCTCCGGCTGCTCGACCATCAGATGGCAGTCGAGCACGCCACCCCACGCGTGCACCAGCGGCGAGATCGAGGTGAGAACGACAGGGCCGATGGTGATCTCGGGGATAAAGTGGCCGTCACCGGCGTCGAAGTGGAAGACCCTGGCGCCCGCTTCGACGAGTGCACCGAGCTGCACACCGAGGCGTGAGAAGTCCGCCGCGTAAATCGACGGCTCGACCTCCACCGTGCGCGCCCAGTCGCTCCAACCCACTAGCCGCACGGTAATCGACATAGGGTTGGACTCGACGTGGACACCGGTACCGAGCGTGAGAAGGAGCTCGCCGCACGAGCGGCAGCAGCGCTGATCGAGGACGGAATGACGGTCGGTCTCGGCACGGGGTCGACCGTCGCACACTTTGTCTCGGCGCTCGCTGCTCGAGACCTCGAGCTCCGGTGCGTCGCGACCTCGCCAGCCACGGAGACCGTCGCACGGGACCTCGGCCTTCGCCTCGAGCCGTTCGGTGCGTACTCGAAGCTCGCTCGGCTCGACATCGCAGTCGACGGCGCGGATCAGGTCGCACGCGGCGGCTGGGTCGTGAAGGGAGGTGGTGGCGCTCACACGCGGGAGAAGATCGTGGCGGCGGCGGCCGAGCGCTTCGTCGTCATCGTCTCGTCGGACAAGCTCGTCGATGAGATCGCGCCTCCCATTCCGCTCGAGCTGCTCGCTTTCGGGGTCGTTACGACAGTCGACCGACTCGGCTCGACCCAACTTCGCGACGCGCAGACAACCCCCGACGGTGGCGTGTTGGCCGACTGGATCGGATCGGTCGACGATCCCGCCGAGCTCGCCGCTCTACTCGCTGCGACGCCGGGCGTTGTGGAGCACGGACTCTTCCCGCCTGACCTCGTCTCCGAGGTTCTCGTCGGCCGCGGAGGCGAGGTGGAGCGGATCGAACCGAGCTAGCCGCCGCCGCCAGGTACCCGCCAGCCGCCGTTCTGGGCGGCCAGTAGGTCGGCGCTGGCCGGACCCCAGGTCCCTTGCGCGTAGCGCTCGAGCGGCGGTGGCGAGTCGAGTAGCGGCTGGACGATACGCCAGGTCTCCTCGATGACATCCCAGCGGGGAAACAGCGTGCTGTCGCCGCGCAACGCGTCGGCGAGCAGGCGCTCGTAGGGCTCCGGCGGCTCACCGAGCTCGTCGGTGAAGTGCAAGTCGAGCGAGACCGGCTGCGAGACCTCTTTCCCCGGAGTCTTGGCGCGAATCCCGATCGTGACACCGGCGTTTCGACCGACACGGAGGACGATGTCGTCGTTGCCCGGCGTGCGGAGCCGGTGCGATCCCCACCGCAGCTGCGGCACGCGCTGCAGGCGGACGACGACCTCGGTGGCTGAGACGGGAAGCGCTTTGCCGGCGCGGATGAAGATGGGGATGCCTGCCCAACGCCAATTCTCGATCTCGAGGCGGAGGGCAACAAACGTCTCGGTGTCGGACTTCGGCGCCACGCCTTCGATCTCCCGATACCCCTCATACTGGCCGAGCACGGCATTGTCGGGATCGACGGCGGGCATCGCCCGGAAGACATCGAGACGCCGCCGCGGGATCGCATCCTCGCCGCCGGAAGGGGGCTCCATCGCGGCGAGAGCGAGCACCTGGAGAAGATGGTTCTGCACAACGTCTCGAATCGC
>JACDCN010000252.1 GCA_013817555.1 Actinomycetota bacterium | reverse complement strand
GCCCACGACGCCGCGCGGGACGCGATAGACGAGCACGCGCTTGGAGGCGTCGACCGACGGTGGCATCGAGCCGTCGAGCCGGGTGGCCTCGGCAGCCGCCTGTCGGAAGTACCCCGCCAGCTCGTCGACCTCGTCGTAGGACTCCGCGACGAGCGGCTTCCCCTGGTCGAGCGTGAGCGTGTGCGCAAGGACCTCGCGACGCTCCTCGACCAGAGCCGCGACCCGCTCGAGCGCAGCTGCCCGTTCGAAGGCGGAGAGCGCGGCCCAGCCGTGCCAGACGTCGTTCGCGGCGCCAATTGCTCGCCGCGCGTCCTCACGCGTTCCGTCAGGAACGGTTCCGATCGTCTCTCCGGTCGCCGGGCTCTCGGCGTCGAAACGGGCGCCCGACTCGCTCTCGACCCAGGCGCCCCCGATCAGCATCGAGACGTCGATTCGTCCCTCTCCCGCGTCGCTTGACTCCGAAGCGGCCGTAGTATATTCCCCGTATACCAGTGATCCGGAGGCCGTTCTGAGCAGCACCGAGATCACCGTGAACGGCGGAGCCCCGAAGGACCAGCCTCTCATCCGCGCTCACGGTGTCTGGAAGATCTTCGGCCCTCGCGCCGAGCGCATCATCGGCACGGCAGACGCCGACCTTCCGCGCCGCGAGCTCCGCGAGAAGACGGGCTGCGTCGCTGCGGTTCGCGACGTCTCGATCGAGGTCTTCCCCGGCGAGGTGTTCGTCGTAATGGGGCTGTCCGGATCTGGCAAGTCGACGCTCGTCCGTACGCTGATCCGGCTGATCGAGCCGACCGCAGGCTCGATCGAGATCGTCGGCACCGATGTCATGGCCGCGAGCAAGTCCGAGCTCCGAGCCCTGCGGCGCCACAAGGTTTCGATGATCTTCCAGCACTTCGGCCTGCTCGCGCACCGGCGCGTGCTCGACAACGTCGCGTTCGGGCTCGAGGTGCAAGGCGTAGGGAAGACTGAGCGACACGCGCGCGCCCACGAGGTCCTGAAGCTCGTCGGGCTGGAGGACGTCGCGAACCAGTTCCCCGACCAGCTCTCGGGCGGGATGCAGCAACGAGTCGGGGTCGCTCGCGCCTTCGCGGTGGACCCGGAGGTGATGCTCTATGACGAGCCGTTCAGCGCCCTCGATCCCCTGATCCGCCGCGATATGCAGGACGAGGTGATCCGGCTGCAAGCCGAGACGGGGAAGACGACCATGTTCATCACGCACGACCTGCCGGAGGCGCTGCGGTTGGGCGACCGGATCGCGATCATGCGGGATGGCGCGATCGTGCAGCTCGGCACTCCGGAGGAGCTCGTCGGCTCGCCTGCCGACGACTACGTCGAGAACTTCACCCGCGACATCCCCCGCAGCCATGTCCTGACGCTCCGCTGGATCATGCGCGAGCCCTTCCCCGACGAACAGATCGACGGCCCCCGGCTGGACGTTGCGACGACGGTGCGCCGAGCCGTCGCGGTCCTCGCCGCCAGCGAGAAGCCTGTCTGTTGTGTCGAGAACGGAAACGTCGTCGGCATCGTCGACCGGGACGCCGTGCTGACGGCGATCGCGGGCGAGAGGGACGACTGAGTTGGCCTCCATCGCCACCGCCGAGACCGTCGTCGCCGCACCGGTTGTCGCCCATCGCCCCTGGTGGCGCGGAAAACCCGTCCAGGTCGCCGGCATCGTCGCCCTCATGTACGTCGCCTACCGGATCTGGGCGCTCGAATATCCCTGGCCGAACGATCTCGTCTGGAACACGCTTTCGCTGCACCTCGACGACTTCCAGGTCTGGCTCCTCACGGAGAGAGGGAAAGAGGATCAGGGCCTCGTCTTCACGGTCTTCGAGGCGTTTTCGACGTCGATCGACGATCTCGTCGACTGGTTCACCCGCCTGCTCTTGTGGATGACCTGGATCGGGACGACCGCTGCAGGCGTGGCCCTCGTCCTGCGGTTCGGCGGCCTCCGGGTCGCGCTGCTCACGCTCTTCGCCCTCGCCTCGTTCGCGCTCGTCGGCCTGTGGGAAGAAAGCATGCAGACGCTGGCGCTGATGCTCGTCGCCGTTTCGCTGTCGCTCCTGGTCGGAATCCCGCTGGGCATCGCGGCGGGCCGCTCACGACGGGTGAGCCGAGCGATCACACCCGTCCTCGACGCGATGCAGATCGTCCCCGCGTTCGCCTATCTGATGCCGGTCGTGATCCTGTTCTCGATCGGGCCTGCGGCCGCGGTGGTCTCGACGATGATCTACGCGATCCCGCCGACGATCCGCATCACGGCGTTGGGGATCAGGGGCGTACCTGTCAACACCGTCGAAGCGGCCACGTCGCTGGGCTCGACCAGGTCGCAGCTCCTACGCAAGGTGCAGCTCCCACTGGCCCGGCGGATGATCCTCCTCGGCGTGAATCAGACGATCTTGTTCGCGCTCTCGATGGTCGTCATCGCGGGGTTGATCGGAGGGGGTGGGCTCGGGGCGGTCGTCACCAGCGGCCTCTACTCGAACCCCGCTCTCGCCATTCTCGCCGGTCTGGTGATCGTCGTCATGGCGATGACGCTCGATCGCGCGACCGAGGCGATGGCCGACCGAACCGACCCCGCGAAGCGGCATCTCGACGACTCGCGCCGCCGGAGCACTCGGCTCCAGACTGTCGGGGCGGGAACAGCGGTCGTCCTCGCGATTGTCCTCTCCAAGGTCTTCGGAGCCGCCCCGGCCTACCCTGACGAGGCCCGCGGTCGAACGGTCACGCTCGAGGAATGGCTTCTGGCGAAGATCCAGGTCGTCCTGGACTACGTGCAGGACCCGACCACTTGGGTCTCCGCGATCGTCGAGGAGGGGAGCATTTTCATCCTCCAACGGCTGCTCTTGCCGTTGCAGGGGTTCCTGGTCGAGACGCCGTGGTTCGTGACCACCGCAACATTGACGGCGATCGCGTTCGTCGTAAGCGGCTTCAAGCCGGCGTTGACGACACTCGGGATGCTCTTCCTGATCGGCTTCGTCGGCGTGTGGGCGCTCGCGATGGACACGTTGTCGCAGGTGGTGGTCGCAGCCGCGCTTGCGGTCGCGCTCGGTGTCGCGCTGGGAGTTCTGGCCGCGGAAAGCAATCGCTTCTCGAAGGCGATGCGTCCGGTCAACGACCTGCTGCAGACGCTCCCGCAGCTCGTCTACATCATCCCGTTCATCTACCTCATGCAGGTCTCGATCGTGCCCGGCATCGTGGCCGGCGCCTTGTACGCGTTCCCCGTCACCCTGCGGCTCGTCGAGCGTGGCGTGCGCGATGTTGCGCCGACGACGGTGGAAGCAGCTGCCGCGTTCGGCGCCTCGCGGCGGCAGTCGCTCATGAAGGTCAAGCTCCCGCTCGCAGGAGACGCGGTGATGCTCGGCGTCAACCAGGCGATCATCATGGTGCTCGCGGTAGTGGTGATAGGAGGGCTCGTCGGGTCGGGCGCCCTCGGCTACGAGGTCGCACAGGGTCTCCAGCGCGGGCAGTTCGGTCAGGGCGTGATCGCGTCTCTCGCGATCCTCGCGCTGGGAATCGCCCTCGACCGTGTGACGCAGGGGACGCGCAGGGCTAGACAGGAGAGTCTCGCGTGAGCAGAGACGAATCGTTTCCAACGACGACAAGGAGGGTCCGCATGTCGGTACGTGGTAGGTGGCGAATGGGCGTTGGCCTAACAGCGCTAGCGCTCGTCGCGGTGACCGCGCTCGCGGTGTCCGGAAGCGCAATCGGCGGAAGCG
>JACDCN010000035.1 GCA_013817555.1 Actinomycetota bacterium | reverse complement strand
GTCGCGCGTTCCCCGTTGCGAGCGGCCTTCTCGCTCCTTCCCCACGCGCTCCGGCGAGACCTCCTCGGAAGGCAGGGCCGCCGCATGGACGCGACGGGCGCCTTTGCAGGACCGCTGTCAGTGGCTCATGCGGAGGCGCTTCTGCGCGGGATCGCCCTGCGAGGAACCAGGCTCGAGGAGCCGGTCGACGCCCTCGTCGTAGGAGTGCCGTGGATCGGGCCGCATGTGCCGCGCGAACCGCTCAATCCCATCACGGTCGCCGCGGTCGCGCTCGGCCTCGCGCTGCGCCTACGGCGCGACGCGTTCCCGATCCGGCCCGACGGGTCGCTCGTCCTCATCCATCCCCTCGCCCGCTCTTTCGCCCACGGCACGCAGACTCCATACGCGACGATGTTCAGCGCGCTCCGCGACGCGCGCGATCGAGAAGAGCTCGCCGAAGCCGAGCGGGGGGCCGCCGGCGACGAGCGCGCGCTTACGGCGTATCGAGCGGGGGCCGCGTGTCACCCCCTGCTCCCGTATGCCGACTGGGCGGGCTGCGGTCCTGCGCTCTCCAGACTAGGACAGGTGATCGTCGCCGGCTGTCGCGATGCGGCTGCCGCGCGAACGCTCGGGTTCGTGCCGAGCCATGGGATGTCGAGCGCGCTCGAGATGGCGCACGGGGTTGCCGGCGGCCGCGCCCGGCTCGGAATCCTGCTCGCCCCGCCCTACGCGCCCTTGCTAGTTGGCTGAGAGCTTCCGCGCATCCACATTCGGACGAGCGCAGCGGCAAGCCAGGCAAGGACGACGACTCCGCCGGCGAAGATCGCGATGTCGGCGACGTTGAAGGCGTTCGGCCCTGAGCGGATGAAGTCGGTGACCAGGCCGAGGCGAGCCCGGTCGACGAGATTGCCGAGGCCCCCGCCGACGAGCAGGCCGAAGCCGACCACGAGCGACACGCGACCATGACCTCGCCGCGCGAGAAACTCGTACAGCCCGAGCACGGCCAGCATCGCGAGCACCGCAAGGGGAAGCGCCTTCGTCTCGAGCCCACCGCCGGCGACTCCGAAGTTCTGGATGTGCTGGATCGAGTACGACCCGAACAGCTGCGTTCCCTCGCCTGGTTCGAGATTCGAGCGAACGCTCTCCTTCAACGCCTGGTCGACAGCGAGGACTGCGAGCGCGATCACGGAGAGCGCGGACCAGCGCAACGCATCTCCTGATGCTCGTGCTGCCTTGTCAGTCCCCGTTCTCATTACGCCGTCTCCCGACCGAAACGTCGCCCCCCTCCGAAACGTCGCCCCCCTCGAAGGCAGTATGCCCGAAGCGTGCGGCCTCAACCTTCGCCAAGGTAGGTCTTGCGAACCTCTTCGTTCGTCTTCAGCTCGCTGGCGGGGCCTTCGAGCACGATGCGCCCGGTCTGCATCACGTACCCGCGCTGGGCGACCTCGAGCGCCATGAGCGCGTTCTGCTCCACCAGCAGGATCGGAGTCCCCTCCTTGTTGATCTCGACCACGGTTTCGAAGATCCGCTCCACGAAGATCGGCGCGAGGCCCATCGACGGCTCGTCGAGCATGAGCAGCTTCGGCCGCGCCATCATCGCGCGCCCGATCGCGCACATCTGCTGCTCGCCGCCGGACATCGTCCCGGCTTTCTGGGATCGGCGCTCTGCGAGGCGCGGGAAAAGCGTGAACACATGCTCCATGTCCTCTTTGATCTCGGCCCTGTCCTTGCGCTGGAAGGCGCCCATCTCGAGGTTCTCGACGACGGTCATGCGCGGGAAGAGCTTTCGGCCCTCGGGTGACTGCGAGATGCCCATCCGGACGATGTCATGCGCGGGCTTGCTCGTGATGTCCTCGCCCATGAACCGGATCGTTCCTGTACGCGCGTGATTTAGCCCGTTGACGGAGCGGAGAGTCGTCGACTTCCCGGCGCCGTTCGCGCCGATGAGCGTCACGATCTCGCCGTCTCGCACGTCGATCGAGATGCCTTTGAGCGCCTCGATCGTCCCATAGAACGTGTGCACGTTCGAGAGCTCGAGAATCGTGTCGCTCTCACCGGTCAACTGACAGCCGCCGTTCCCAGATAGGCCTCGATGACCTTCGGGTCGCGCTGAACGTCCTGCGGCGTCCCCTCCGAGATCTTCTCGCCGTAGTCGAGCACCGTGATTCGCTCGGAAACGCCCATGACGAGCTTCATGTCGTGCTCGATGAGCAGGATCGTGAGCTTCAGGTCGTCGCGCACCTTGCGAACGAAGCCGACGAACTCCAGCGTCTCCTGCGGGTTCATTCCCGCGGTGGGCTCGTCCAGGAGCAGGAGCTTGGGCTGAGTCGCGAGCGCACGGGCTACCTCGAGGCGCCGCTGATCACCATACGGGAGGTTGCGTGCATAGTCGTCCTGACGGCGGGCGAGCCCGCAGTAGTCGAGCAGCTCCGCCGCGCGCTCATGCGCTTCGCGCTCTTCGCGCCTGACTCTAGGCGTGCGCAGGATGCTCCCGATGATCCCGCCCTTCAGCCGGCAATGCATCCCAACGAGGACATTCTCGAGCGACGTCATCTGCTGAAAAAGGCGGATGTTCTGGAACGTCCTGCCGATCCCGCGTTCGGTGGCGGTGTGCGGGGGCGAGCCGGCGATGTCCCTGCCGTCGAAGACGACACGGCCCGAGGTCGGCTTGTAGACCCCGGTGATCATGTTGAAGAACGTCGTCTTGCCAGCGCCGTTGGGCCCGATCAGGCTCACGATGGCGCCCTGCGGGATAGTGAGATCGACATCGTTGACCGCGACCAGGCCGCCGAACTCCTTTCGCAGGCCGTTCACTTCGAGCAGGAACTCGCTCACCCTGGTCCTTCTTCCGGTGCCTGGCGAACGTCCATCAGCGGCTCGTCGTGGACGCCCTCCTCGATCTCGCGTTGCCGCCGCTCCTCGGGGATCAGACCCTGCGGCCGGAAGAGCATTGCTAAGACCAGAATGGAGCCATAGATGCCGGTCGCGAGCAGTGGCGCATTCAGGCAGCCGGCGCTGAACGGCTTCGACGGGTCCTGTGCAACCGGCTCGCATTGGAAGAGGACGAAGTCTCTCTCGTTGAACCAGCCCGCCATGTTCGAGAGCCCTTCCTTGTCGAGGTAAGTGAGGAAAGCCGCACCGGCGATCGCGCCCCACACGTTGCCCATCCCGCCGAGGATGACCATGCAGAGGATGAAGATCGAGAAGTTCAAGAGGAAGTCGTCGGGAAAGACGCCCTGCTTGAACGAGCCGTACCAGGCTCCGGCAATGCCACCGAAGAACGCTCCGCCCGCATAGGCCCAGGTCTTCGTCCGCATCAGCGGGACACCCATCGCGGCGGCCGCGACCTCGTCCTCGCGGATCGCGATCCAGGCGCGGCCGAGCCGCGAATCCCGCAGCCGGATGCTGCAGAAGACCGTGAACAGCAGGAGTCCGATCGCCGACCAGTAGATGAGGGTGACGAAGTTCACGTACGTGCCGTTCTCGACGATGAAGTCCGCGGGCAACCCGAGGTGGTCGGACAGCCAGGATCCGAAGCCCGGCGGGTCGACCGGATTGATCCCGAAGGCGCCGTTCGTGAGGTTGAAGTCCGTCTTGGTATCGAGGAGCGCGCTGATTCCGTCGGCGTCGCCGTTCAGGGCAGCCTGGTGAATGATCTCCCCGAAGGCGAGCGTGACGATGGCGAGGTAGTCACCCCGCAGCCGGAGCGTGGGCAAGCCGATGAGAACTCCGGCAACGGCGGTGATGATCGCGGCGATGATGACGACGAGCCAGATCGAGATGTGGAAGCCGTCAACGCCCTCGGGCACGCCGATCGCGCCGAACTCGAAGTCGACCGAGGCGAAGTGCGGAGAGGCGAACCAGGCCGCCGTGTAGGCGCCGATCGCGTAGAAGGCAACGTAGCCGAGATCGAGCAGGCCCGCGTAGCCGACGACCATGTTCAGCCCGATCGCCATCATCGCGAAGATGACGATCGCGACCATCGTGTCCATGTTCGGGAAGGCCTTGAAGACCGGAATCTCGAACAAGGCGTTCGTCCCGTTCAGCTCGTTGGCCCACAGGAACGGGTAGGCGAGGGCAATCCCCAACACGGTCAGCGGCAAAGCGATCCGCCGAGCACGCCGCGGCAGCAGGTAGAGGGCGTACACGACCGCAAGGAGACCGAGCAGCGTCGGGTGCGGCGGCACCCCCGCCACCCAGGCCAGCACGAGCACGAGGGCGGCGATCACGAGCGGCGGCAGGGACCGCTGCAGGAACGGCGACTGCGCCTCCCAGCGCCTACGAGCGTCCCTGATGCCGACGGCCTCGAGACCACGCCAGAAGCCACTTTGCATGCGATCCCGCACGTTCAGGCGCGCCACGTCACCCTCCTTCCGGCGTCTGCTCGCCGAGCAGTCCCTGGGGCCGGAAGACGAGGATCATGATCAGAATCGAAAAGACAACCGTCGTCGTCCAGCCCGGACCGGGCGAATGCCAGGAAAGGCCCTCGACGAAGGCCTGGATCAGACCGATCAAGAGCGCGCCGAGAACCGCCCCGGGCAGATTGCCGATGCCCCCGAGCACGGCGGCGGTGAAGGCGATCAGCCCGATCGTGAAGCCGGTGTCGTACCGAATGGTCTGGAAGTAGAAGGCGAACAGCACGCCCGCCGCTCCGGCCAGGGCGCCCGCGAGGAGGAAGACGAACGCGATCGTCCGGTTGACGTCGATCCCCATCATCGCCGCCGCGTCCTTGTCCTGCGCAGTGGCGCGCATCGCCTTCCCGCGCCGCGTGTAGCGGACGAGCCAGACGAGCCCGATGAGGACAGGCACCGTTATCAAGATGGGAAAGAGGCGATTCCAGGTGTAGACGACGCAGTTCGGACAGGTGGCGATCGTGAAGATCGACCCGTCGGGGAGCGACCGCGGCATCGCAATCGGCGCGGAGCCCTTCCAGATCAGAGCAACGTTCTGGAGGATGAACGACACCCCGATCGCGGTGATCAGCGGCACGAGGCGCGGCGCCCGCCGAAGTGGCCTGTAGGCGACCCGCTCGATAGTTGCGTTGAGCAGAGCACAACCGGCCATCGCGATGAGCAGCGCCACGAGGATCGCGGGGACGAGGGTTCCGAGACTTGCGCCTTCCTGCAGGCTGAACATGCTCAGCGCGACCGTCGCGGCCGTCATCCCGCCGATCATGAACACGTCGCCGTGAGCGAAGTTGATCAGCTCGAGGATGCCGTAGACGAGCGTGTAGCCGAGCGCGACGAGGGCGTAGAGCGCGCCGTTCGTCAGCCCGATTAGGAAGATCCGGAAGAACAGGTCCCAGTCCTTCGCCAGGTTGATGCCCAGCCAGGCGAGGACGAGCGCGACGAGGGTCAGGCCGATCGCCGGGACGACGACGGAGGAGGCCCGAATCCGCCGTCTCAGCGCGACGGCTTGCGCCTGAACGTCGGTCGCGATCTCGGCCTCCTCTTGAGTAAGGGAAGAGCCCCCGAAGGGGCCCTCCCCTACGTCGGTTCTCGCGGGCGGTTCGCCCCCGCTACTTACTTCCCTACCTTTTCGACGACCGCGAACACGGGGACGCCGTTCTGGCCCCGCAACTGGTCGAAGCTGATCCACTTGAACGGAACGGTGTCGCCGTTCTTGTCGAAGCGGAACGTGCCCATGATGCCGTTCTTGACGTTCGTCTTGAACAGCTCCTTGACCACCGAGGCGCGGGTGCCGTTCGAGCGGCCGATGGCGTCGAGCAGGACTTGTGCCGCCTGGGCCTGGTAGACCGCATACGGAGGCATGTTGCCCTTGATCTTCGCGTAGGCCCTGAACTGGGCGATGAACTTCTTACCCGCCGGACCGAGCCTTTCGAGCGGCTGGCCGGCGTAGCTGATGTACATGCCCTGGGCCGCCGAGCCTGCGCCGAGGGTTGCCGAATACGGCGTCCAGCCGTCAGGCCCGACGAACACGACATCCGGCCCGACAACGGCGCGCAGGTCCTTGACCAGCTTCACGCCGTTGTTGCAGACGATGCCGCCGAGGTACACGGACTGCGCTCCTGACGACTTGATCTGCTCGCCGATCGCCTCGTAGCTCGTCGCCTTCGCGTCCCACGGTACGAAGCCGAGTACCTTGAGGCCCTTGGCCTTGGCCTTGGCCTGGAACGCCTGGGCGACGCCTTTCCCGAACGTCTGGTTGTCGTGAATGATGAAGACGCTCGTGACCGGCTTGAACTTCCTACCCTGCGCCAATTTGAAGGCTTTGCTCTGGAGCAGAGCAACGGCTGCAGGTCCCTGGTAGTCGTCTGATGCCGCCACCCGGGTGTAGTTCCGCACACCCGTCGGGTAGTAGATCTTCGGCTCGCCAGGGCTGTTCCACGGCGCCTTGTGCGTCAGCCCCACATTCGTGTTCGCCGAGCTGACCATCGCAACCGCTCCGCCCGGTGCCCGGTTCAAGATCGGGACTATGAGCTTGGCGCACCCGGAGTTGAACGTCCCGAGGACGCCGAGAAGCGTCCTCTCGGCTGCGTACGCCCGTGCGTTCGACGAGCACTTGGCCGGATCCCAGGCACCGGTCTGCGCAGTCGAGTCATCGCAGCCCTGGTAGCCGACCGTGAACTTCCCGGCCTTGAACTTGTACTGCCTTTCCAGCACGAACTGAACCGCCTGCTGCATCGCCAGGAGCTGCGCACGACCCGCCCCTTGGAGCGGTAGGTCCGTGGCGATGAGGTATTGCGGGCTGCCGGAGCCCTTGTAAAACACCGGTCCGCACGAGGACGACGGCAGAACCGACGTGCTGCTCTCGGAGAGCGGTCCGGCAACGGCCACCGCGCCCACCGCGAGCCCGGCGACGGCTGCAACCGCGCTAGCGACCATAAGCCTCTTTCTCACTGAATGTTCCCTCCTCGGCCGTGCATTGATTGACGCCGCACACGCATAGGCTTCTCCTCCGCCCGCTTGCGGGCCGCACAAGTATCACCCCTTCGGCTGCGAGGTTCAAGTTGTGTCGTCTTTTCCCGTCGCGGCGCGTCTACGCGGGGAGCTCGGACAAGGGGAACGAACGGTGCGTGCGCGGAGGCACGAGGAAGTTCTGCCGATGCGTCGTCGCGAGAATCGAGTTGAAGCCTCGGCCGCGGCTACCTGTTTCGAAGACAAGGCGCGGGCCCCCTGGCAAGACTCCGTCCATCGCGAGTCGCGTACGCCGGAAATCGTCGCTCGTGGGATTGAAGACGACGAAGTGGAGGCCGGCGGCGGGCTCGTCCAAGAACTTGTCGCGGATGGGCTCGGCAGACCAGAAGAACGGGTTGTCCAGGGTATTGAAGTCCGCCCGCTGGGGAACCGCGGTTCCCTTCGGATACCGCGTGCCGTCGGGACCGATCGTGTCGCGGTCGAGACGGGAGGCGGGCTGAACCGAGCCGGCATGCCCGATTCGCCGGTGGCGCGCGAAGTCGCGGCGCACGTGCTCCTCGGTCTGCGCCTCGCTCATGCCTTGGGCAACCGTCTGCGTCTCACGCGGAACGTCGAGGCCGGGCCGGAACGTCGTGTCCAGGCGCTCCTGGAAGTCGAAGACCTGGTACCAGGCCGCCACATCCTCGAAAAGATGCGAGAGATGCAGGTGCGTTCCGTGAACGAAGTAGCCGCTTGGCCCGAGGTCGGCGTAGCCGAGCGTCTCGAGATTGGCGATTCTCGACGGGCCGAGGCCGGCCTTCTGCGTCGAGGTGAATCCGAGGAAGAGCTGCGCCCCGTCGGGGATGAGCTCGGCTCCTTGGATGCCAGCCGCAAGCGCCATCTGCTTCGGTAGCCCAGGTCCACCCTCGAAACCGCCTCCGACGAACCCCTTGCGGATGCTCGTCACCCGAAACAGTCCGTCGAGCTCATCGAACAGCGCCTTTGCTCCCTCTGCGACGTGCTCGAGCGAGTCACTGCGAAGAACCACCGCGAGATCGTTCGCGTCGAGGCGTGTGGTGTCCGGGTCGCTGGGAAAGCGGATCGCGTCCTCGAGGACCCGCACCGGCTCGCCCCGTGCTGCCGTCGCCCGCAGGTCCAGGGGCAGATGCCTCTCCGCCTGAGCCGGAACGTAGCGCTCGAAGTAGGGAATGCCCCATGCCACGGTCACACCGAGGCCGCCCGGGGTCGGATCGAAGCTCTCGTCGAGTCGACGTAGCGCATCCTCGAGCTCCTCCCGGGCTCCCCGAAGCTCGGCCGGCCTCTCGCCCACACGCAAAGTGGCGGTGACGACCTCGTGGTGAAGTGGCGGTACGAGCACCTCGGTGCCGTTGTCTCGAACGACGCGAATACCGTCGAGCAGGTGCTGCTCCGGTCGCAGCGACCCGGTCGCCGCGCGCTTCGGTGGAGCCGTGAGCTCGTCGACGAGCTTGTAGATCCCTCCGGCGCCGAGCACCGAGACGGCGGCCCCACCCACGAGCTGCCTGCGAGTCAGCCGCATCTACTCGTTGTGCGCAAGACCAGAATCCGCGAGCGCGGATTCTGGTCTTGCGTAAATCCCTGAAGGCGGCCGCTTCGCGTCCGCGGCGTCCGTGGTTTTCACATCAAGCCTCTACGTCGCTGGCGGGACAGGCACGAGCCGGCGCGTCATCCGATCGAGGTGGGAAATGACCTGTTTATAGGTGTACGGCTGGGCCACGTGCTCCGAAAGCGTGTACAGGGATCCGTTTCGGCGCCACGCGTAGAGGACGTGCCACATGTCGGCGCCCTGGTTCGCCGTGTACACGGTCACGGTTACCGCGCCCAACCGTTTTTGCCGCTGGCGGTCGCTGAAGCAGGGAATCTTCTTGTGCACCGTCTTGCCTCCGACCGTGAGCGTGTCCTCACAGGTCGGTATGCGCGTCTTGCCCGGGTAGGCGCGGAGGTTCACGTGCACCTCGCTGACAAGTCCCTGACCCGACTCGAACCAGACGAAGCTGACGAGATACGAGCGATCCGGATCCACGGAACGACCGTTGAAGAACCTCCCGCTGAATTTTCCGACGAGCGGCTGGGGGAGCCAGGAGGGGCAGTAGACGGGAGCGCGAATCTCGTTCGCGAGCTTCTGCCAGCTCGCAAGCTCCGAACGCTTGCAGACAGGGGGCTCAGGGACCGCAGCCGGCGCCGAGGTCGAGTCCCCGCCGGCGCAGCCGTATGCGACCAGCGGCACAGCGACGGCGAGTAACCCCAAGACGAGATAGGCCCCGAGCTTCCTTAAATTCACGCGTTCCTCCCGATGGCCGGCGGACCGGCCGTTGCCGCGTCGCAAGGTAGCAGGCAGCGGGCTAAATCTAGAGAACCGCCTCGAGGAATCGGCGCGTCTCCTGGCGCTGGGGATCGTTGAGAACCTGCGCAGGAGAACCCTCCTCGATGATCTGCCCCTCGTGGATGAACACCATGCGTGAGGCGACCTCACGCGCAAAGCCCATTTCGTGCGTGACCACGAGCATGGTCATATGCAGCTCGGTCGCCAAGCGTCGCATGACGGCGAGCACCTCCCCGATCAGCTCCGGGTCGAGCGCGGACGTGGGCTCGTCGAAGAGCATCACCTTCGGGTTCATGGCGAGCGCACGGGCGATGGCGATGCGCTGCTGTTGTCCGCCCGAGAGCTGAATCGGGTACTGGTCCGCCTTTTCCGGAAGCCCCACCATCTCGAGGAGCTCGCGTGCGGTCGCCTCGGCTTCGCGCGCAGACTTCCCGAGCACGGTCACTGGGCCCTCGGTGACGTTCTCGAGCGCCGTTCGATGCGGGAACAGGTTGAAGTCCTGGAACACCATTCCGGTGCGGATGCGGACCTGACGGATCCGCTCTCGCTTTGCTCGTGTTCGGTGCCCCCCTCCGACGATCCGAATGCCCGCGACCTCGATCGTCCCCTCGCTCGGCTCCTCGAGGAAGTTGATGCAGCGCAGGAGCGTGCTCTTGCCGGAGCCTGACCGGCCGAAAACGACTACGACCTGGCCCGGCTCGATCTCCAGGTTGACGTCCTTCAGCACCACGTGCGCGCCGAAGGACTTCCACAGGTTCTCGACCCGCACCGCCCGGCTTTCGTCCGACACGTGACTCAGGTCTCCCTCGTGGTCGCCGCCGGCTCGCGCTGCCCTGCGACGGCAACCCGTGCTGTGCCGCGTACGTAGCCCTTGCTCAGACGATGCTCGAGTCGAAGCTGGAAGTACTGGAAGATCGTCGTCAGCCCCCAGTACATGAGCGCCGCAACGAGCAGCGCCTCCAAGTTGCGGAAGTCGGCTCGGCCGAGAAGCTGGGCACGGCGGAAGATCTCCATCTGGTCGATGCTGGTGCCCAGGAAGCTGACGAGCGCCGTGTCCTTCATCATGGCGATGAACTCGTTGCCCGTCGGCGGGATGATGACGCGGAAGCCCTGCGGGAGGACGACCCGGCGCATCTTCTGCAAGTACGTCATGCCGAGCGCTTCTGCGGCCTCCGACTGACCGTGCCCAACGGACTGGATGCCCGCCCGGAAGATCTCCGTCATGTACGCGCCGTAGTTCAGTCCCAGGGCGATCACGCCCGCGGTGAGGACGTCGAGGGTAAGGAGGTCGGCCCACGGGTCGCCGAGCGCGATCCCGATTTGTGGGAGCGCGAGGTAGATCAGAAAGAGCTGGACGATCAGCGGCGTGCCGCGAAAGAACGAGGTGTAGAAACTCGTAACACCGACCGCGATCGCATTGCGGCTGAGGCGCCCCAGCGCGCCCAGGAGCGCGAGAACGCAGGCAAGTGCGATTGCGAGGATCGCGATCACGATCGTCCACGTGATGCCGCGTGCGATGAAACCCGCGTTCTCGCGCATCCAGGCCGTATCGAAGCTGGCCGCGGCGAAGAGAGCGACGAGGACGCCCAGGATGACCGCCCAGACGACGACGAGCTTGAGCCTGAACGGGACGCGCGCCGAATAGAGCTCTAAGGCCTCCCGACGGCTGCGCTTATGCTGGTGGTTCGGGGGCAGCGGCGGCTGCACGACGTGCTCGCCGCCGCTCTCGCGACTCGCTGTCACGAGACGCCCCCTGGCTCAACTCACCCCGTCACCTTGCGCGGAGCGACGGTGAGGTCGGTGCCGTACCACTCCTCCGACAGTTCGATCATCGTGCCGTCGTCGTGCATCTCTTCGATGATCTCCGAGATTCGTTCGACGAGGCTCGTCGGATCGAGCTGCGAGCTCTTGTCGACTGCCACGGACAGAGGCTCGTAGTAGAGGTCCGGAGGGATGACCTTGATCGGCGAACCAGCTTCGATCGCCGCCTCGAGCGTCGGAAGCGCAGAGACGACCGCGTCGAGCCTCCGGCCGTCACCGAGTGCGAGATCCTGGATCGCAGTCGAGTCCGTGTCGTAGGTCTTGATCTCCGGGTCGGCAATCGTCGTCTCGATCTTCACCGGCGTGCCCGACTCGTCCTCGGCGATATTGAGCTTGTCTTGAAGGTACAAGTCGTAGGTGCAGCCGCCGCAGGCGCCGATCTTCTTGCCGTTCAGCCCGCTGACGTCAGTGATCGTCGTGTTGTCCTCATGCACGGCGTAGGAGGCGGGCGTGAAGTAGTAAGGCGGCGTGAAGTGGAGTACCTCTGCGCGTTCGGGGGTGATCGTCATCGAGCCGACGGAGATGTCCCAGCGCCCGTTCCAGCTTCCCGAGATGATCGTCTCCCAGGCGGGTGCCTCCCAGGCGATGTCGACGCCGAGCCTGTCGGCGATCTCTGTGGCGACATCGATGTCGAACCCCTCGTACTCACCCGAATCCTTGTTCAGCTCCGACTGCGGCGGATAGGCGGGATCGGTCGAAACCGTCAGCACGCCCTTCTCCTCGATTGAGGCCAGCAGGTCGTCCGCACTCTCGTCGCCCCCACCGCACGCGGCGACCGCGAACGCCAGAGCGAGTACCGCCACTACAGCGGCTAGGGCCTTATACACCGTCGTTCCTCCTTTTCTCAACGTCTCATCTCGACCGCAGAGCGTACCGTCGCGTGTTGCAGCGTGCGTCGCGCGGAACCAGTGGTTCCCTCGTGAGCCTGTCCAAAGGAACCGGTAGAGATGCGACGTTCTGGCCGGAGGCCGGCTTTGCCGGCCGGGAGGCCTGACGCAGCGATCTCCCTTGCCTAGCAACAGAAGGAGGGGGTACGTGGGGGAACCATGGGTTCCCCCACGACTCATGCCGGAGGTG